>NZ_JBISBU010000056.1:0-34516 GCF_044385805.1 Haloferula sp. A504 | reverse complement strand
TCCTTGCACTTGCCGGCGAGGGCGGGATCTTCCTTGTCGCCGTCGCACTTCTCCTTGCACTTGCCGGCGAGGGCGGGATCTTCCTTGTCGCCGTCACACTTCTCCTTGCACTTTCCGGCGAGGATGACGGTTTCTTCTTTCTCCTTGTCGCCGTCGCACTTCTTGCAGTCGGCAAAGGCCAGCGGCGCGCAGCAGCAGGCCACGATGATGGATTGAATGATCAGTTTCATTTGGGTCGTCGGTTGTTTGTCGGTTGTTCGCGGGCTGTTTTCCCGCTTGTAGGAACACGCCACTCATAAGTTTGTTCCCGGAAATGTCCAAAAAAAACCTGCAACGAGGCCTCAATCGAGCAACTCGGGGTAGTATTTGCGGGCCATTCCGGTCGAAAGCTCCAGAATATCAAGGCTTAGCGGCGATTTGAGGGCCTCGTCGGCCAGGGCGGCGCACTCGGCGTGGCTGAGCGCCCGGATCGCCCGGCGGACCCTCGGCACCTGGTGCGGCCCGACGGAAAGCTCCTCGACCCCAAGCCCCAGCAGCAGCGGGGTGAAGCGGAGGTCCCCGGCCATTTCACCGCAGACCCCGGTCCACGCCCCGGCCGCCAGGCCGGCATCGATCGTCTGCTTGATCAGCCGGATGACGGCTGGATGGGACGGTCGATACAGGTCCGCCACCCGGTGGTTCACCCGGTCGCTGGCGACGGTGTACTGGATCAGGTCGTTGGTCCCGATCGAGAAGAAGTCGACTTCCGGGGCGATCAGATCGGCGATCACGGCGGCCGAGGGCACCTCGATCATCACGCCGATCTCGAGATCGCCGTCGAAGGGGACCTGCTCCTCCTCGAGTTCGTCCATGCATTCCCAGACGAGTTCCTTGGCCCGGCGCACTTCCCGGATGCCGGAAATGAGCGGAAACATCACGGCCACCTTGCCGTGGGCGCTGGCGCGCAGGATGGCCCGCAGTTGTTCCTTGAACATCGCCGGGCGGTCGAGCGAGACCCGGATCCCGCGCCAGCCGAGGAAGGGGTTGGGCTCGGGCTCGGAAAGGGGCTCCACCGGGAGCTTGTCGCCGCCGGCGTCGAGCGTGCGGATGATCAACGGATCGGGCGAGAGCGCCTTGGCAAGCCGGGTGTAAACCTCGGCCTGCTCCATTTCCCCCGGCATCTGCTCGCCCTTGAGGAGCAGGAACTCGGTGCGGTAAAGTCCCACCCCGCGGGCGCCGCTGTTCTTGACCAGCGAGATTTCCTCGGAGAGCTCGATGTTGGCGGAAAGCGTGATCCCGCGGCCATCGATCGTGACCGCCTCGTCCTCGCGCTGGGCTTCGAGTTCGTGGCGGACCTTTTCCTTCTCGGAGCGGATCGAAAGATAACGCTCGAGCGTTTCGGACCGCGGATTGAGGATCAGCTTGCCGGAATAGCCGTCGATGATCGCCGGGGTCAGCGCCCGCACATCGAGGACAACGTTCTTGAGGCCGACGATGGCCGGAATGCCCAGCGAGCGGGCCAGGATGGCCGTGTGGGAGTTCACGCTGCCAAGCTCGGTCGCGAAGCCGGCCATGTGGCGGCGGTCCATCGCCGCGGTGTCCGACGGGCTCAGGTCGTAGGCGACCAGGATGTGGCGCTCGTCGGGTCCGCCGACCCGGTGTTCCTCGGGAGAGAAGTTTCGCAGAAGGCGCTGGCAGACGTCCTCGATGTCCGCCGTGCGCTCGCGCAGGTAGGGGTCCGGCACCCGGCGCATCGCCTCGAGGTAGTTCTGGATCGTCGCGTAGAGCGCGTATTCGGCGTTCTGACGGCGCTTCTCGATGGCGGCCATGACCTGACCGACGAGGGCCTTGTCCTCCAGCATCATCTGGTGGGCCTCGAAGATCATCCCCTCGTCGGTGCCGGAGATGGCATTGATCCGCTCCTGCAGGGCGATCAGTTGCTCACGCGTGCGTTCAAGGGCGGCCTCGAAACGCCGCCGTTCCGCCTCGACGTCATCGATTTCGTAAACCTCCGGCGCGGCGAAGCCGCGGGCGATCACATGCAATGGAGCGATACCAATCCCCCCGGACACCGGCGTGCCCTGCAACACCGTCTCCTCCGGGGTGACTCCACTGACTCGCTCCATCTACGGCCCCCATGCTGGCCGTCGCGGAAGCGGCTTCAAAGCAAAATCCGGCCCGGCTCCCGGGCCCGCGATCGGGCTCAATCCTCCTCGAACTTGCGCTCGACGAGTTCGGCCAGCGCCGCCAGCGCCTGATCGGCGTCGTCGCCCTCGGCCGCGACGGTGATCACGGATCCGTGGCCGGCCGCGAGCATCATCAGGCCCATGATGCTTTTCCCGTCGACCTCCTCGCCATCCTTCTCAACGCGGATCTCCGCGCTGAACCGGCTGGCCATCTTCACAAACTGCGCCGCAGGCCGGGCATGGATGCCGAGCTTGTTCTGGATGGTGAATTCGCGTTGAGCCATTGAAAAAGGGTGGAGGAAAGGGGCGTCGGCCCGCGCGGAGTCTAGGGAGCGCCCCGTCGGCCGTCCAAGGCATTTTTGCGCATGCAACTCAGCCCTGCGAGGCCATGTGTTCCATGAGGCGCTGGTTGAATTCATCGGCCATGTTGTAGCCAAGGCGGCGGAGCTGCTGGTCGAGGGCCGCGATCGCCACCATCCGGGCCGTGTCGCGCCCCGGCGCCACCGGGACCTCGACCATCGGCACCTTCTGGCCGAGAACCTCGAACTTCTTCGCTTCGAGTCCGAGGCGGTCGACTTCGTTCAAGTCGGCGTGCGGCGTCAGGTTCACCACCAGATCGAGGCGTTTTTCGGGGCGGATCGAGGTCAGGCCGAAGAGGTTGGCGACGTTGACGATGCCGATCCCCCGCACTTCGAGGTAGCCGCGTGAAAGGTCCGGAGCGCTGGCGGTCAGTTCATTGCCGGCCCAGCGGACGCGCACCAGGTCGTCGGCCACCAGCGCGGCGCCGCGCTCGAGCATGCCGATGGCGGTCTCGCTCTTGCCGCTGCCGCTCTTGCCCATGATCAGCACCCCGATGCCCTTCATGTCGACCATGCAGCCGTGCAGGGTGGTCGTCGGCGCGAATTCATTCTCGAGGGCCAGTGTCGCGGCATTGAGGAAATTCATGGTCACCAGCCGGGTGCTGAAGACCGGAATCGCGTGCTGCTCGGCGATCTTGAGGAGGTCCTCGCTGAGCACGCCGCCGCGCGAGATGACCAGCGCCGGGATGTCGCGCTCGCACATCCGGCCGAAGCGCTCGCTGCGCATCTGCGGGGTGAGCTTCTTGAGGTAGGACACCTCCGAGTTGCCGAGCACCTGGATGCGCTTCTTGGCGAAATACGAAAAGAAGCCGGCGAGGGCCAGGCCGGGACGGTTCGGTGCCGGTTCGCTGATCGTGCGCTCGAAACCCCTCCGGTCACTGAGCAGGGTCATCGAGAGCGCCTCGTGATGCTTCTCGAAAAAGGCTCCGACCGTCAGGGAGGTTCTGCGATTTACCCGCTGGGCCATGGGCTGGAGTGTAAAACGAGGCGGGCCGGTGGCGAGGAAATCGTGCCACCAGCCCGCTGGTTGGGTTTTTCGAGGATTTTTCGCAGCCACCCGGAATCTCGGTGAACGAAACCGGGTGGATTGGGTTTCCGTAGTTGCAACGCATTCAAGAGCTTGCGGCAAGAAGAAACCTTCCCGTCACCCAAGATCGTGATTTGACAGCCGCGTGCGCCGCATGGATGGACAGCGCCGATGAATTCCCCGCTGCTTTCCCATCCGGTCGGACGCGTCCGCCTGGTCGGCTGGATCGAAGGCGTTTCCTACCTGCTGCTGCTCGGCATCGCGATGCCCCTGAAGTATTTCGCGGGCATCCCCGAGGCGGTCAAGGTCGTCGGCTGGGCCCACGGCGTGCTCTTCATCGGGCTGGCGCTGCTCGTCGCCATCGCCTGGCTCGGGAAGCGGCTTTCGTTCAAGGACTCGGCGCTGGTCATGATCGCCGCGCTGCTGCCCTTCGGGCCGTTCTTCATCGACAAGCGGCTGGCCGCCCGCGAGGCGCGCGATTGACACCCGGGCCATCCCGTGGAAGCTGCGGCCTCTCATGAAACGCCGAAGCCTCCGATATTTCCTCGTCGCCGGACTCATTGCCGCGACCCCGCTCGCCGAGCTTTCGGCCCAGGATTCCGCCCCAGCCACCGATAAAATGCTCGAAGCCCCAGATGATGTTGCCGCCGTTCCCGCCGATGCCGAGAAGTCCGAGAGCGGACTGGCCTGGAAAGTCCTGAAGCAGGGCGAAGGCGACGCCAAACCCTCCGCCAGCGACACCGTCGAGGTGCACTACACCGGCTGGAAGACCGACGGCACGATGTTCGACAGCTCGGTAAAGCGCGGGCAGCCGGCGAAGTTTCCGCTCAACGGCGTGATCAAGGGCTGGACCGAGGGTGTGCAGCTCATGAGCGTCGGCGAAAAGCGCCGCTTCTGGATCCCCGCCGACCTCGCCTACGGCGAGAATCCCGGTGGCGGACGCCCGGGCGGATTGCTGGTCTTCGACATCGAACTGCTCGCCATCGAGCAGGCTCCGGAGATCCCGGAAGACGTCAGCAAGTCCGAAGGCGGCATTTCCTACAAAATCACTCAGGAGGGAAAGGGCGGTGATTCGCCGACCGCGGAGGATGTGATCACCTTCCACTTCACCGCCAGCACCATGACCGGCGAGGAACTACAGAGCACCCGCTCGCAGCCCGAGCCCCCCAGTGTGCCGGCCGCCCAACTCACCCCGCCGATGCGCGAGATGCTCACCTCGATGACCGTCGGCGAAAAACGCCGTGCCTGGCTGCCGGGCCCGGGCATGCCGGGTGGCCACGCCATGGTCGACTTCGAGCTGATCTCATTCAAGGCCGCCCCCGAGCCCCCCGCCGTGCCCGAGGATGTGGCCGCCGCCCCGGAGGATGCCGAGAAGACCGACAGCGGCCTCGCCTCGAAGATCCTCGCCGCCGGCAAGGGTGGCGACAAGCCCGCCGCAACAGACACCGTCAAGGTCCACTACACCGGCTGGACCACCGACGGGAAGATGTTCGACAGCTCGATCACCCGCGGGCAGCCGGCCCAGTTCCCCCTCACCGGCGTGATCAAGGGCTGGACCGAGGGGCTGCAGCTCATGACCGTCGGCGAGAAGCGCCGCTTCTGGATCCCGGCCGACCTGGCCTACGGCGAGAACCCCGGCGGCGGACGCCCCGGCGGCCTGCTGGTCTTCGACGTCGAACTGCTCGAGATCGTGCGCTGACCGCGCCCGTCCCCCGTCCCGCCGATCATGAATCCCCGGGTCTCCATCGTCATCGCGCTGGTGGTCCCGTGGATCTTCGGATCCTGCGCCTTCACCTTCCCCGCCTCCTCCTCGGCGGAGGTCAAGCGGGTGGAAGTCGCGAGGATTCAGGAGAAGGCGGAAGCTGCCGAGGTCCGGGAGATTCCGACCGTGCCGGTGATCGTCTTCGCCGACAACCTGCACACCGGCTTGATCCTCCAGCTCGACTGGCTCAAGGAGCATGGCTACGTGCCGCCCCCGGGAATCGGCTCCAAGCCGTGGGTCGCCTTCAGCTGGGGTGACGAGACCGCCTACGTCCAACACGAGTGGCTGAGCATGGGACAGATGGCCCACGCCCTGTTCTGGCCCTCGCGCTCGGTGATGGAGATCATCCCCTTCGACTACAACGTCCCGAGCATCTGCCAGAAACAACGTCTCTACCTCGGCCACGCGCACGAGTCCGATGGCGCCCGGCTGGCCGCCTTCCTCAACGCCTGCGCGGTCCGCGGCCCGGACGGGGTTCCGGAAACGATCGGCGAGTCGAGTTGGGGCGGGGGCCGGATGATCCGCTCGCCCCACAACTACTACTTTCCCCGTATTTGCAACGTCTGGACCGTCGAGGCGCTCAAGGCCGCCGGATTCTCGATGCTCACCCCCACCGGCCTCTCCGCCGACGGCGTGATCCGCCAGGTGACCCGTCGAGGAAACGGCTTCCAGCAGATCTGGGATCCGGAATGGCGGATGGAGGAAGGATAATCCCTCCAGAAACCCCTGCCCTGCATTTCTCACACCACTGCCAAGTTGGAGAGTGACGAATGCAGAAACACCCAAACACCCAAGGAAATCCGAATGACAAAACCCGAAAGGGATCGATTCACCGGCGACACGCCGTTGCGGGCACCTTCGGACTTGGAAGTTCGTCATTCCTTCGGATTTGGGTGTTTGGGTGTCTCGTCATTCACCCGGAGGTCGAACTTGTAAGAAATTCGGGCTACCCCCACCCCTTCGCCAGTTCCACGGCGCGGTTCCAGTTGCGCCAGCGGACCGCCTGCCCTTCGCCCGCCGGTTCGAAGCGCTTGTCGGCACCCGCCGCAACCTCCTCCGCACTCTTCCAGAAGCCCACGCCAAGCCCCGCGAGAAGGGCCGCCCCCATGGCGGTGGTCTCGACATTCTCGGGGCGCACCACCGGCACGCCCAGCAGATCCGCCTGAATCTGCATCAGGAGGTCGCTCCTCGTCGCGCCGCCGTCCACGCGCAAGGCGGTCATCGCCCGCCCACTGTCCTTCTCCATGCAGCGCACCAACTCCGCGCTCTGGAAGGCGATGCTTTCCAGCGCCGCGCGGCAGAAATGCGAGCGGTTGGTGCCACGCGTCATGCCGATGGCGAGGCCGCGGGCCTTGGGATCCCAGTGCGGCGCTCCCAGCCCGGCGAATGCCGGCACGATGACCAGCCCGCCGCTGTCCTCCACCTCCGCCGCCCGCTCGTCGACCTCGGCCGAACTCGCGACGATGCCCATCTCATCACGCAGCCACCGCACCACCGCCCCGGCCACGAAGATGGATCCCTCCAGCGCGTAGCTCACCTTGCCGTCGATCCGCCAGGCGACGGTCGTCAGGAGGTTGTTTTTGGAGGGCACGGGTTCCGCTCCGGTCTGCATCAACAGGAAACAGCCCGTGCCGTAGGTGTTCTTCGCCATCCCCGGCTCGCAACAACCCTGGCCGAACAAGGCCGCGTGCTGATCCCCGGCAATGCCCGCGATCGGGATGCCCGATTGCGTCTCGCCGACCACCCCCGACGAGTCGACCACCTCCGGCAGCACCTCGACCGGAATGTCGAGCAACCGCAGCAACTCCCGGTCCCAGCACTGCCCGTGAATGTCGAACATCAGCGTCCGCGAGGCGTTGCTGGCATCCGTGACGTGACGGCGGCCGCCGGTCAGGTGCCACACCAGCCAGGCATCGATCGTGCCGAAGGCCAGCTCGCCGGCCGCCGCCCGTTCGCGGGCACCGGGCACGTGGTCGAGCAGCCACTTGAGCTTCGTCCCCGAGAAGTACGGGTCGAGCCGTAGTCCGGTCCGTTCCGTGAAAAGCGCCGCGTGCGGTTCCAGCGACGCGCAGATCCAGTCGGTCCGGCGGTCCTGCCAGACGATCGCCGGGTGCACCGCCTCGCCGGTCGAGCGATCCCACAGCACCGTGGTCTCCCGCTGGTTGGTGATGCCGATCGCGCGGGCGCCGCCGGTTTGCGCCAGCACCTCCTCCATCACGGCGAACTGCGACTCGAGGATCTCACGCGGGTCGTGCTCGACCCAACCCGCCTGCGGGTAGTGCTGGGCGAACTCACGCTGCGCGCTCGCGACCACCTTCCCTTCCCGGTCCACCGCCAGGGCCCGGGAACTCGTCGTCCCCTGGTCGAGCGCGATCACCACGTCTTTCATGGAGGGAGCTTCGCACAACGCGATCGATCACCGCAATGCCTCAGGTGCTCTGGAGTGCGAAGGCAAGTCCTTGCACTCCAAAAAATCATCCTTCCACCGCGTTCTGCTGGCGGGCGATGTCGTTGAGGGTCAGCCAACCGAGCAGCTTGCGCGCATCCGCCGCGCTGACCACCGGCACCTGCTGGAAATCCCGCGCGATCATGCGGTTCGCCGCGTCGCGGATCGAGGTCTCACCGGTCACGGAGAGGATCTCCTGGTCTTCGAGCAACTCCGCGACCTCCCGCTCGCCCGGATGATCCCTCAGCTCGTGGCGGGTGATCACCCCGGCGAGCCGGCCGTCCGCATCCAGCACCGGATAGGCATGGAAGCGTTTGCTCTCCTTGCTGATCCGCCGCAGCGCGCTGGCCAGCGATTCCTCCGCGCGCAGCGTGAAGACGTCGTGGCTCATGATCGTCTGCACCGGCAGCTTGCGGTAGTCCTGCGCGCCGCGGTAGGCGGGCAGGCGGCGGAGCGTGATGCCGTCCTGCAGCAGCAGCGCGTTGTAGATGCTCACCGGTTGCAGCTTCTTGGCGATCTGCCAGGCGAGCATGTTGCCGGCCATCAGCGGCAGGATCAGCGAGTAGTTCCCGGTCATCTCGAAGATGATGATGAGCGAGGTGAAGGGACAACGCACCACCGCCGCGAACATCGCCCCCATGCCGAGCAGCACGCATCCGCCGATCACCTTGTCATCGGTGGGGAAGGCCGGAATCCAGTCCCCGAGATGGTGGATGTTCGCCAGCCCGGCGCCGACCAGGCCGCCCAGCATGCCACCGAGGAAAAGCGTCGGCGAGAACAGGCCGCCCGATCCCCCGCTCGCGTAGTTGACGACGACCGCGAGGAACTTCAGCCCCAGCAGCACGGCCAGGATCTGCACCGTGAGTTGGTTTTCGAAGGCCGCCTCGAGACTGTCGTAGCCGATGCTGAAGACCGAACTGCGGGCATCGCCGAGTTGCGTGGTGAGGAACCACGCGCCGAGCCCCAGCACGCCGCAGGCGAGTCCGCCCGAAGCCGGCGCGAGCCAGCCCGGAAGCCAGCGGCGGTCCCGGAACCATCCGCGCAGTCCGAGCGTGCCGCGGACGAAGGCATGGCCGATGAGTCCGGCCGCCACGCCGAGCGGCAGTGCGACCAGCATCCAGGCCGAGGTCTTGTAGTTCTCGGCCATGTGGGCGGTGATCACCGGATCCTCGCCGAGCAGCGAGCGCGACACGGCGGCCGCGACGACCACCGCCACCACCATGCCGCCGAGCGCCTTCATCGAGAAGTTGTCGAGCAGTTCCTCGAAGACGAAGGTCAGCGCCGAGAGCGGCGCATTGAAGGCCGCCGCAATGCCCGCCGCCATGCCGACCGGCGCCATGGCCTGCACGCGGGCCGGATCGCGAAAGGCCCAGCGGCCGATGCGCGAGGTGATCGCGGTGCTGATGTGCACCGTGGGGCCTTCCCGGCCGAGGCTGTTGCCGAGGCCGACGTAGAGTGCTCCGAGCACGAAGCGCCAGATGCCGCTGCGCAGTGAAATTTTTCCTCCCTTGTTGTAGAAGGCCGCCTTGGTCTGGGGAATGCCGCTTCCCGCCGCCTCGGGCGCGAAAAAGTGCACGCCAAGCCCGACGAGCAGCCCGGCAAGCGTCGGCGCGGCAAGGAGGATCGCGGCGAACTGCAACGGATCGCGGCCTTCCGCCTCGTGCCACAGCCAGTGGAAGAGGTGGTGGATGGCCAGGTGGAAGGCGACCGCGGTGAGGCCACAGAGCAACCCCGCGAAGACACACAAAACCGCGAACCGCTGCGTGTCACTCCACCGGCTGCGCATCCAGTCCGGCAGAGTTCTCGGTTTTGACTCCCTCATTCGCGAACCGCCGCGGTATCACGGGGAGTGGCGCTTTCCAAGCGCCATGCCGGGGCGCTGCGGCTTTCAGCCGCTGGGGGCGGCAGGCAACCGGGAAGACTCCCGAATGCCCCACTCCCAGTCGGCCACCGAAGCAAATCCAGAGGTTCACGCACTCCGAAAAGGCGACTCCTACTCGATCACCTCGCGCAGCTCACGCTTGAGCTGCTCGGTGACCTCCGCCTCGTAGGCGGTGAATCCCGGACCGAGCTTCAGCAGATCGTCCTGCGCGAACCAGCGCCGCTCCTCGGCGTGGAAGAAGACCACCAGCAAGGCCAGCGACAGCATCGCACCAAGCCACGCCGGACGCACCGCACGGGCGACGGTTCCCCGTTGCAACCGAATCCGCGCCGCACCGAAGACTCCGCGGCCAGCGTGCCCGAGAAACCACACCAGCGACCAGGCGCCACAAGCGATTCCCGCCACACCCAGTGGAACGGTCGTCGACCCGGGCGGCACCGCGAAGCTGAAGCACAACATCCCGGCGAGCGGCGCGACCGCCGCCGACCAGGCCCACCACCCCGGACGTTTCCATCCGAGCACTCCGAGCCCATGCACCGCGCGGCGTTCCGCCACCACCACCGGCCAGACGATCCACATCAGCAGGAGTCCGACGAAGTGGGACACCGGCACCGCATACATCGTCAACCGCGGACCCCACTCCATGCGTCCGAGCGGTGTCGCATAACGCATCACGAGATAGATCGCGAGCGGCAGCAGCACCCCGGCCCCGCCGATCCACAGTGCATCCCTCAATGCGAAGGCCCGGCCCAAGACCTTGGCCATGCGGCGTGTCAAAGGTGCCTGCATTCCCACCACCGACAGCGACGCGAGGCCGAAAAGCCCGAGCAGCAGCCAGCCCGCGCCCGACATCATGCGACCCAGCAAGGCCTGCTCGACACGCGTAGCCGGAAGCAGGTCGGCCCGGGTCACCTGGGGTGGATCGAGCACCTGCCTTGAAATCGACGGCAGCGAAAACGAGGTCAGCATCGATCCGTATCGGGCGGTCCT
The DNA here is from genome assembly GCF_044385805.1 of Haloferula sp. A504. NCBI lineage: Bacteria > Pseudomonadati > Verrucomicrobiota > Verrucomicrobiia > Verrucomicrobiales > Verrucomicrobiaceae > Haloferula > Haloferula sp. A504. The sequence goes on along the minus strand of NZ_JBISBU010000056.1, from coordinate 23,885 downwards.
TTCCTCCAGATCGGCATCCGACGCCGTCTTGAGCGTGTCTTTCCTCGCCTGCCAGCGATCCGCGCGGGACTTCCACATGGCGGCATCCACTTCCAGCGACTCGGCCGCGCTGCTCATCTCCGGCAACGAAAGTCCCATCCCCGCATTCACGATCAGGGTTTCCACCAGGGTACGCGCGGCTTCGAGCCTCGCCCTGAAAAGCCGGTCCCAAGCCGTTGCCAACTCCCGAAACGCTTCGCGGTCTCCCTCACGTTCGCAACGTCCGGCCTCGAACGCGAACAGCTCCGCAAGTCGCTGCTCATCGACGTCGATCCTCATCGACGCCAAGTAAACCATGATAGGGATGGACTCGGCGAACTCCCCGGGCCGGGGAAGCTTGGAAAAGCGCAGCTCGGCGAGCCGTCCATGGTAGGACTCGATTCGCTCCGCCATCGCCCCCTGCTTGACAAGCTCGATCCGCCGCGCCACGTCGGACTCGTCGTTCACGATCCAGACCGTCTTCCCTCTCGCCTCGCGATCCCGGCGGCCCGGGCCCTCCCGCTCCAGCACGTCGCGCGCCCCGGTCGCCGCCGCCTTCAGCGCGAACCACCCGTTGCCTGGATCGAGGCGTTCACCGACCTCGAGAAAATCCTCGGGAATCGTGCCATAGTCGGCGGTCGCGTACTCGAGGTAGAACATCGGGTTCTCCGGATCGCTCTCCCACAGCGGCAGCCAGCGACCGGATCCCTCCGGAACCGACTCGTCGCCGAAAAGCAACAGCCGGTCTTCTTTCGAAAGCGACTCGTGGAATGACAGGCGTGACTCACTGGCAAAGACCAATGGTGCCATTTGCGCGCGTGCCTCCAGCCAGGCCATCGCTCCCTTCCACAACGGCCCAAACATCATCGCTACCGACGCCACGAGCACCAGCGCCGCCCAGATCCACCGCCAGCGACCGGGAGCCTGCCGCCCCAGGCGCTCGGCGGCCCCCGCCAACTCCTCCTCGCCCACCTCTGGCGACAACTCCGTGTCGAGCTGGCGCCGCGCGGCGAGCTGCAGCTCGGCGTTGTCGGTCAGGGGCTCGGCAGCGGCATCCAGGAAGCGATCGCGAGGCAGCACGCCGGCGATCCAACAGAAGGAGTGGCGATTTCCAAGCGCCATATTATGGAGACCATGGAGAAGCGGCTTCCAGCCGCTTGTGGCAGACCGCCTCTCATCGCCGCAAGCGACCCAACACCATGGCCCGCTTTCATCCGCGACGTGGACGTCACCCCGCCCCGTCATGGCGCTCGCAGAGCGCCACTCCCTGCGCCCGGCCGTCGCGTGAAATCCGTTGGATTGACGGGTCGCCGGTCGTGCGTTACCCGTCGCAACCGATGGCTTGCCGATCGATACCACTCCTCCTCGCCCTGCTGGTGGCGCTGCTCGATGCCGCCCATGGCCAGGTTTCCGTGGACCTGAAGCCCGCACGCCGGACCTTCCTCAGCGGCGAGGCGATCCCCATCACGGTCTCGGTCACCAACCTGTCCGGCTCCGAACTGGTCTTTCAGGGCAGCCGCCAACAGCCCTGGATCGATTTCATCGTCAAGTCCTCGCGTGGGGTGCCCTTGCCGCCCATCGGTGAGCCGGCCTTCGGAGCGATCCGCATCCCGCCGAGCAAGACGCTTTCCCGCACCATCGACCTCAACCAGCTCTTCGGCTTCAGCGAGCTCGGAAACTTCTCGATCTACGCCATCGTGCGCCTGCCGAACCAGAGGACCGGCGGATTCCAGTCGCGGCGACACCTCTTCAACATCGCCACCGCCAAGCCAATCTGGTCACAGGTCGTCGGCGTGCCCGGAAAACCCGGCCAAAGCAACGAGATGCGGCTGATCCGCTTTTCCTCCGACCGCAAGGACCACCTCTACGCGCAGGTGGCCGACCACAAGACCGGCCGCGTGCTGCGGACCCATCACCTCGGCGAAGCCATCAGCCTGCGCCAGCCGACGGTGGCGCTGGATGCCAGCCTCACCATGCACGTGCTCTACCTCGCCACCCCTTCATTCTGGGGGCATGCCCGTGTCGATTCGAACGGCAAGCTGCTCGATCACAATTACTACCGCCCGAGCGTTGCCGGGGATCCGCGACTCGCCCGGCTGGAGCAGGGCAAGATCGAACTGGTCGGCGGCACCCTTTACGATCCAAAGAAGGAAGCCGAAGAACGCGCGAAGAGCCGCAAGGCCTCGGACCGACCGGGTTTCATCTATGAGTGATCACCGGAGAATCCGCCGGAACGAGGGAATTTCTTTACAGATCCTGAAAAGTTTTTAATAAAACCTTACCTTTCAGAACGCCAAACCATTATGCACCCCATGATCCGCGCACTATTCGCTGTCGTCGCGGCCCTCGTCCTCTCCGCGCCGGCCCATGCCAAGTATTTCCGAACCGTCGTGATCGATCCCGGTCACGGGGGTCATGACAAGGGAGGCCAGTGGGGCCTCGTGTACGAAAAACACCTCGCGCTGGACACCGCCGCCCGGCTCGAAAACGAACTGAAGAAGCGCGGCTTCCGCACGGTGATGACCCGCCGCAGCGACTACTTCATCTCGCTGCCCGACCGCGTCCAGATCGCCAACAAATACCGCAACGCGATCTTCGTCAGCGTCCACTACAACTACACGTGGAAGCAGCACGTCGAGGGGCTCGAAACCTTCTACACCTCGTCGCAAAGCCGCCCGCTCGCGCACTACATCCAGTCCGGCATGATGCGCAAGGTGCGGACCACCAATCGCGGGGCGAAATTCGCCCGCTATTACGTGATCCGCCACGCCCGCTGCCCGGCGGTGCTCGTGGAGTGCGGCTTCGTGAGCAACTCCCGGGAGCGCTCCCGCATGAAGTCCGCCTGGTGGCGCCAGGCTCTGGCCGAAGGCATCGCCGACGGCATCGTGAAGTTCCGGCGGAACTGAGCCGAACTCCGATCCGGTTCGACACCCGGCGAGGCCTCGCGATAGGCTGCCGTCATGCACGCGGTCACCGCTTCGGAAATGCGCGCCCTCGAGGAGGCCGCCTTCCGCTCCGGCACGGACGCCGGCGACCTGATGGACCGGGCAGGCACCGGCATCGCCCGGCGCTTGCTCGATCACTTCCCCACCCCGGGCCGCGCCGTGGCCTACCTCGGCAAAGGCAACAATGCCGGCGACGCGCTGGTCGTGCTCGAAGCACTCCGCCACCGGGGCTGGGAAGTCGCCATCCGCAGCGTGCATTCAAGCACCGACCGCAGCACGCTCACCCGCCAGCGCCTGCGCCGGCTGGGCATCGAGGAAAACCTGAGCCTGCCCCATGGCCCGGGTCCACTCCTGCTTCTCGACGCGCTCCTCGGCATCGGGGCATCGGGTGCCCCGCGCGAACCTCTCGCCACGCTCGCCTCCGAAATGAACGGGCTGCGCCTCAGCCGCGGAGCGTTGGTGGTCGGGATCGACCTGCCGTCGGGACTCGATGCCGACAGCGGCGAAAGTCCGGAAGGCGGCGTCATCGCCGACCTGACGATCACCGTGGGCGCGCCCAAGCGCGGCCTGCTCGCCGACAAGGCCGTCCGTCACGTCGGCCGCCTGATGGTCGTGCCGCTGGACGAGCTCCGGCCCGAGCCGAACGACGGCCCGGTGCTGATCACTCCCGAGAGCTTCCCCGGCCTGCTCCCGCCGCGATCCCACGATTTCCACAAGGGCCATGCCGGCCGTGTCGCCGTGCTCGCGGGCTCCACCGGGATGAGCGGAGCCGCCACCCTGGCAGCCACCGGCGCGTTGAAAGGCGGAGCGGGCCTCGTCACCCTTTTCCTCGATCCGGACAACCCGGCCCGAACGACGGCGGAAATCATGGTGCGCCACTCGGCGCGCCGCGTCGAACACGCCTTCGACTCCAACGCCGACGCCCTCGTCATCGGCCCCGGTCTGGGCCAGCCGAATGAACCGCAGCGGGACATCCTTTTCGAACGCCTCGCCGACGACCGGCGGCCCGCCGTCCTTGATGCCGACGCGCTGAACCTGATCGCCGCCGCCGGCCGCACCGACCTGCTGCGCGAGCACCATCTAATCACCCCCCACCCCGGGGAGTTCGCCCGCCTGGCACCCGACCTCGCCGGGCTGCCGCGGGTCGAGGCCGCGACCCGCTTCGTCGCACGCCACCCCTGCACCCTTCTGCTCAAGGGAGCCCGGACCGTGGTCGCCGCGCCCGATGCCGCGCCGCGGATCAATCCGACCGGCCACGCCGGCATGGCCTCGGGAGGCCAGGGCGATGTGCTGGCCGGAGTCGCGGGGGCCCTTCTCGCTTCGCGTCTGGCACCCGTCGATGCCGCCGCACTGGCGGCCTGGCTGTGCGGTCGCGCGGCGGAGCGCGCCCTGACGCACGGCGACGAAAGCGAGCAGAGCCTCACCGCCGGCGACACGACCCGCCAGCTCGGTGGAGCGTTCCGCGACTGGCGCGAGTGCCGGCGCTGATCGACGCAAGGCATCCGCCGCATCACTCGTAGTTCTGTTCAGCATGGCGCGCACGATTCTGGTTCTCTTCCCGGCCCTTTTCGGCCTGCTCGCCCACGGCGAGGAGAAATCCTGGGGTGCCCGGCTCGAGCTGATTTCGGAAGATGCCGTGATCGCCGCGGGCCAGGCCTTCGAGGTCGGCGTCCGCATCCACCACCGCGAAGGTTTTCACAGCTACTGGAAGAACCCGGGCGTGGTCGGCTTCGCCACGAAGATCGACTGGAACCTGCCCGAGGGCTTCACCGCCGGACCCATCGTCTGGCCGCCTCCCGAACTCGTCGACATGGCCGGCAATACCACCCATGGCTACCAGCGGGACGTGCTGCTCACCACCACCATCACCCCCCCGGCGGAGCTGCCGGAGAAGGAGGTCACCCTGCGGGCCCGCATCGCCTGGATGGCCTGCGCCGACGCCTGCCATCCCGGCGACGAATCCTTTTCGCTGACCCTCCCCGTCGGGAGCAAGGCGGTGGCCGATCCGGAGACGGCACCCCTTTTCGAACAAACCCGCGACGAACAACCGGCACCGCTCGACGGGTGGTCGGTGACGCTGCTCAGCGGGATCGACGCGCCGGAGATCGTTCTCCAACTGTCCCCGGCGGAAGATCCGCCGCCTGTACTAGAGTCACCGTACTTCTTCTCGTCCGACGGACAGGTTGCCGACGGCAAGCCGTCCATTTCCACCGGGGAAAATGGAAGCCTGACCTTCACCTTCGAGCGCGCCAGGTTCGGGCCCGAGGGAGCAAAGGGGCTGCCGGGCCTCATTGCCTACGGACCGGCAGGCGACCGCCGCTTCGCCGTCATCACCCCTGACCCCCAGCCATGAAATCACTTCTTGTCCTGCTTCTCACCGCCTCGCCGCTGCTCGCCCTCGGAGGATACCCTCCCGACCCCGCCGACGCCCGGGTGGAAACCTACCGCGAGGTCGACGGCGTCAAGCTGCGCCTCTGGATTTTCGGCGAGAGCGATCCCGCCGAGCCCAAGCCGGCCATCGTCTTCTTCTTCGGCGGCGGGTGGAAAAGCGGCTCTCCCGCCCAGTTCGAGCCGCAGGCCCGGCACTTCGCGGAACGCGGCATGATCGCGATCACCGCCGACTACCGGGTGGCCTCGCGGCACCAGGCGAAGCCAATCGATTGCGTGAGCGACGCCAAGGCCGCCATCGCGTGGACGCGTGAAAATGCCGGGCGTCTCGGCATCGACCCCGCCCGGATTGCCGCCGCCGGAGGTTCGGCCGGCGGCCACATCGCGGCCTGTACCGGGACCGTCAGCGGCTTCGGCAGCGACGAGCGCCCCAATGCGATGATCCTTTTCAACCCGGCCTGCACCCTTGCCCCGATCGCCGGATGGGATCCCAAGGGTTTCGGCACGAACGTCCCCGCCGAACGGCTCGGTGCCGAGCCCGAGGCCATTTCCCCCAGCCACCATATCGGCAAGCACACTCCGCCGACTCTCATCCTCCACGGCAAGAAGGACACCACGGTTCCCTACGATTCGGTTCAGGCCTTCGACGAGTTGATGCACAAGGCCAAGCGGGACTGCAAGCTGGTCGGCTACGAGGGCCAGGGCCACGGATTCTTCAACCGCGGCAAGCCTTACGACCAGACCCTCGCGAAGGCCGACCGCTTCCTCGTCGGACTGGGTTGGATACGTTGAGAATCAGAGGGTTATCAATACACTCGCGGGGCATCTGGCAAGACCTTGGGGTGTTCATAAAGACGCATCAAAAGGCACCCAAAGGCACATTGAAACCTCGAATTACGTCCCCAATTCGTCCCCACGCTGTGAAGAGATTCGACTGAACAGCGAGACTGAACACGTCGGCATCTGAAAAGGTTGTCGGTAGCTTCCGGCGTCTCCGGTCGAGATGTTCAGTTACGTTAGGACCCGGCGACCCTCGACGAGCCGAGTGCGTGGTGCTTTCCCGCGGATCGGGAAGCGTTCTGTGGTGACGGGAGGAAACCGCCTGTCGCAGGCGCGGAGTTCACTCGGCCGGGGCCGGCATCTTGTCGGTCAGGGCGAAGATCACTTCGACCCTGGGGAAGTTCCCCAAGATGTAGGGAGGGCTGGCGATCTTGTCTCCGAGGACCACCATATAGCGACCCTGCCGACGTGCGAACGCTTCCGCCCGTTCCTCGGCGGCGTTCCGAACAGCATTGATCGGGACAAAACCGGAACCGCCCCGTTGGTAGACCCGGAAAACGTCCCTCTCCGGGTAGTTGTGGCTCATGATTGTGGGCGGCGGGTCGAAGTGTGACTTGCTCTCGCTCGCCCGCTGGATCGCGCTCGACGGGGCGCATGAGGCGAGGACGGAGCAAAGGGCCCCGGCGAGGATGAGGGGGAGTCTCATAAGTCGATGATGAACGGCTTTCCCGAATCAGGCAATCCATCTCGATGTTTCGGTGAGGATGCGAGCGTGCTATTGTGGTAGCGATCCAGAACCGCGCCTTGAATGAGGCGTAGGGGAGTGGTTTGGGCGTGCTTGGCCAGATCCTCCCATCGTCGGGCGGCACCCGACGGGAAACGAAGCGTCAGCGGCTCGATGTCCCGCCGGTCGTCGTCGTCGAAGTCGATGAGCTTTCGATGTTGCCTGGCGCGTTCCATCAACTCCTCCGCCGCGTGCCGGTCGTTATCGAGGTCGAACCAGTCGTAGGCCGCAAACGTCGCCCATACGTCGAGGTCGAGCTGGTGCCGCCAGTGGGCACCGTCCAAGGCTCTGCGAATATCTCGCGGCAGAGGGACTTCGACCAGTTCCACGCCATCCGGCAGGCGTTCAAAGGAAAGCGTCTCGTCGAAGGGAACGACGGCGGCGGGTTGCGGGTCCGAGAGTTTCACGGCTGGGGTTGGGATCAGTTATTTATGGGAGCGGCCGTCGGTTCCGGTCGAAGGCGCGGAAAGGGCGCTCTGGTGGTAGCGGTTCATGATCGAGCCTTGGAGAAGCCGGATCGGGGTGGTCCGGGCAGCCTTTGCCAGAATCTCGAATCTCCGGGCTCCGCCACGCGGCAAGCGCAATTCGATGGGTGCCAACTGCTGGCCGGCGAAGTCGATGAATTGCCGATGCGCCTTCCATCGTCGAAAGAGACAGCCCCATGATTTTGAGCCGCCTTGTCGGACTTTCTCCAAGTCGTAGGCCACATATCCCAGCCAAACGTCTTGATCTAAAGTATGCCGCCAGCGGGCACCGTCCAAAAGCCGGCGAACGTCGGCCGGGATCGGCACCTTGACCAACTCGCTTCCATCGGGTGTGCGCTCGAAGGCCAGTTTCGCGGCGAAGGCGATGACGTTGGAGGGTGCCTGGTCGGCGCGGATGGTTTCGATGTCGGCGGCGAGGCAGTCCAGCGCCCAATCCTCAAGGGTGCGGGGTTGGGGGCCGGAGATGGCGGCGAGCTGCCAGCGTCGGGACCGGGGCTCGGAGATTTCGAGCTGGAGCAATTCGAGGGCGTGGTCGGTGTCGCGGTTGGCGCGGCGGGGCAAGCGAACGGTGCGGCCGTCGAGCTGGTCTTGAGCTGCGCGGTCGAGCCGGGCGATCATCCACGCGGTCAGGCTCATGTATGCCTCTCGGGCGGAGGATTTCCAGTAGGCTAGGAGCGGCGCCGGAACGCGGAAGGGGAAAGCGTTGTTGTCTGTCATGGCGCTAGCAATGTTAGCGGGAAGGGATTCGACAGGTCAAATGCAAAGTGCTAGCAAAGCTAGCGATGAGCAAGAAAGAGAAGACGATTGGCGTCCGAGTCGATCCCGACCTTCAAGCGGTGATTGCGAAGCTCGCGGAGGATGAGGAGCGCCCGCTTGCCGCGATGGTAAGGATCCTCGCCACCGAAGCACTCAAGCGGCGGAAGCTCTGGCCGCCGAAGAAGTGAATCGGAAAGCCTCGCCGCATGCGCCGCTCTCGCCGGGCCGGGTAGCCGAGCGGGGCGCGGGTCGGGGCGCGGGTCGGGAGGATGGCCGACATGTCGCCCGTCGATCTGCTCGGTGTCATCGGTGCGCCGGACTTCCACGCCGTCGCTCTACTCGTTCAATCCGTATCTTCCTGCGCAGCGTGGTTGCGCGCCTCGATCCAAGCGAGAACGGGCCAGCGGTCATTGGGTCGAGTGAGACGGTGAACACGTTCGAGGAATCGCTTCTCTTCGGGAGAAAGGGCGTCGTAGACAAACCCCTCGTTCATCTGTCGGAGAAAAGTCCGGGCGGCGGCCTTGATGTCGTCGAGCTTGGTCCGGGTGACGTAGCGCCAGCGCTCGCCGTCCTTCCACGCGAAGCGCCAGCGGGTCGGCCCCTTCGCCGGCTTCCAAGGGTAGATGGTGACTCGGCAATGCCCGTCTCGGAGGACAAAGGGTTTCGGCTTCTTCTTCATGGCTGGGGAGTTGCTGTTGATGGTACCGGCCGTGTCGGACGGGAACCGGTTCAATTCGGGCCTTCGATGTTCTCGGCGATGCCGACAAGGTCGCGGATGAGGTGGAAGATCGAGGTCGCCGCGGAGCCGGTGCCGGAGACGAATGCGGAACCGTTGGCGATGGTCTCCCCGGCGCGAAGGGCCTCGTCGAGCGTGTCGATGTCGCCGGAGGCGGCATCCATGAGCGCCCGGGTGGAGTCGCCGACGGCGTCGAAGAGTGTCGAGGACGGGAACGGGCGGTTGCCGGTGGCGATCATGCCGGCGGTCTCCGCCATTTCCCCGATGAAGGGAATACCCTGCAGGGGGCCGGCGAGGGATTGAACGGCGAGGCGGGCGGGGTTCCAGTTGCGATCATCGAAAATCTCGTCGTCGTCGTCGCTGCGGATGTCGCGGATGGCTGCGCGGATGATCGAGGCCACCGCACCACCGACCAGCCACGTGACCGCGTAGGCTCGGGCGATCTCGGCGGGCGGGCGCTTCTCGGCGGTGGCGTAGAGCGACAGGGCGAGCTTCTGCCGACCTTCGGATGCGAAGGCCCAAAGAAGTCTCATGCCGACGTTCGTCGAGCGGTTTTCGAGGGCGGAGCGGGTGCCGGGGCGGACGGGCTGCGCGATGTCATCGACAGTGCGCTCGGTCATGCGGCTGGCGTAGTCGGCGCGTTCCTGGGCGGTTCGCAGCGTGGCCGGGGCGTGGGTGACGTGGTAATCGTAGGTGATGGCGTATGTCCCGGCGGTGAAAAGCGCGTCGGCTCCGGCGATGGATTTGCCAAGCCAACGGACGGCGGACTTGACCCGGTTCGGGCGGGACGATTCGAGGCCGCGCATGGCCTGCTGGAGGGCGGGCGGCATGTCGCGCATGCGGCGTTGGATGTAGTCGGAGCGCATGGCCTTGCTCCATCCGAGTTGCCCGGTGATGAGCTTCGCGAGGCGTTTCAAGTAGGACGCGGCGGGCATCTTCGCGGCGGCGGCTCCGAGCTGTGTCGATTGGATCGCGAGAACGGACACGCGGCCGATGAGGGCGGCGGCGGCGAGGCGGTTGGTGGCGTTGGCAAAACGCTGGTTGATGCTGAGAAACGCGGCGGCGTCGCGGTTGCCTCCGGTGGTGAAGTAGTCCACCCAATCGCGTAGCGTGCGGAGGGCGGCGTCTCCGGCGCTTGCCTTGATTGGATTCCCGACTTCCCTGGTGTTGAGAACGGCCATGGCCTCGGTGACCATGGGCGCATACGCCATCCAATGCTCCATCTGCATGGAATGGGCGAGGTAGGTTTGAAGGGCGTCCTCGAAGCGTGGTTCGGCGATGGCGATGGTGGAGCGGGTGCGGAGCGGGCCGGGGGTGAATCCGGTTCCGCTGATGGTCTGGCCGGTAACAGGATCCTGCTGGCTCTTGTCCACGCCGGCGGCGGGCTGGACGGTGATCGGGGCGTAGTTCGCATGCCGGGGGAGGTTCACGCCGTAGAGGTCGCGATACACGGCGTTGAGGCGGTCGTATTCGGCGGCGTATTGCTCGGCGATGTGAAGGCGTAGGGCCTTCGCCTCGGGGGAAAGGGCGGCTTCGAGCTGGTCGATGAAGTCTTGCCCGTAGTGCCAATCTCCGACGGGCTGGCCGGCGTCGTCGAGGTGGCCTTCCATGTGCCTGCGTCCGTCCCCCTGGCGGAACATGAGCGTTGCGGTGATGGCTTCGAGTTCGGAGAGTTCGCGACCTCCGGCCTTGATCGTCTTCCGTGCGAGCCGGTGGCGGAGTTCCTCGCCCTTGAACCTTCCGCCCGCGATGTCGGCGAGGAGTTCGTCGAGCTGGTCCATCTTACCATGGATCGCATCGGCCTTGGCGTCGGCGGCGGCGCGTTCCCAATCGGCGAAGTGGTTGGCGGTGCGGCTGTCGTGGCCGAAGACGCTTTGAAGGATCTGGTGGAAGGAATAGAGGCCAAAGCGGGCGTCACGGAGCTTGCCCTTGGCGGTGCCGGCGGCAGCGGCGGCGCGGTCGAGTTCGAGCGGGGTTCCGGCGCTGCCGGTCTCGGCCTTGGCGGTGTCGCGGCGACGCTGGCGGGCCTCGCGGCGCGCGGCGGCGGCAATCTTGGCTTGGCCGTAGCCGTCGGAGAAAAGCCGGGTGCCTTCCACAAGCGCCATCTCGCGGCGTGCGGCATCGGCGGCGATCCAGTCGCCGGCAAGGCGGATCATGCCGGCGGTGAGGCGGAGGTGTTCGGCCTGGTCGGGATCGAGTCGCGTGTCCTCCTCGGCGAGTGTTTCGAGGCGGACGGCTTCGGCTTCGACCTCGGGTCCACGCATGCCCATTGCCTGCTCGACCTGGCGGAAGAGGTCGTGAATCTCCGGGGTGACCTTGCCGCGGGGTTTCTCGCCGGCCTCGGACTTCTCGGGCTTCGCGCGTCGGATCAGGTTCTTGAATTCCTGATCGAGCTGGATCCGCAACCAGCGCTCAAGCTCGCGGTCGGCCTTGGCGATCTTCTCGCGGAGGAAAGCGAGACGGTTCTCGTTCGAGCCGATGCGGGCAAGTTGGGTGTAGCCACCGACACGGCCGCGGACTTCGGCGGGCATGGCGGCAAGGATGGCGTCGAGCGCCGCGAGGGCTCGAAGGATCTCGTTCTTGTCGGAGAATGTGGTTTCCTGCGTGGCTCCCTGCTCGCGAAGCCAGACGTTCGTTTCCTCTTTGGCCTGGGTGCGGGCGTTGCGGAGGTCTTCCTTGGCCGTGGCGAGGGCCTGCTTCATGCCTTCGACCGTGCGGGCCTCGCGGGCGAGTGCTTCCCAGAGGGCATCGGTGGTGGCTTCGCGGATGAGGCCGGCTTCGTGGGCTTCCTGTGCGGCCTGGTCGGGCATGAGCGATCCACCGAAGACGGTCGGGGAAACGGCGTCGGCTCCGTCGTAGTCGCCGGGGTTGTTCTCGCGGAACATGTCCGGGTGTGCCTTCTCCGCGGCGCTGCGGGACATGAGGCGGCCGTGGAGCGGGTCCGGCTTTCCGTCGCGGCGCGTGGTCGAGAAGAATTCGTGAAGCGGCTGGGACTTGAGCCTGACGAGGTCTTCGTCGGCGAGAATGCCGAAGTGCCGGGCCATGGCCTGGTTCTCCAGTTCCTCCCGGCGGAGGGCTTCGCGGACGCGGGCTTCCCGGGCGAGCGACTTGCGGAGACGCTTGGATCCGGCGACGAGTTCGAGGCGGTCGGCGGCAAGGCGGAGTTCATCGAAGCGGCGGGCGATGCGCTGGAAGGCCTTGGCGCGGCGCTCGGGGTCTTTGATGCGGCCGATGGCGTCGGCGCGGAGTGCGTCGGCAAGGGCGGCGGGTCCGAGGCTGAACGGGTCGCCGTCGGCGAGAGGCTGCGCGTCGGCACCGTCGAGGATGGCGGCTTCCGCCTCGCGTGCCATCTGGTCGAAGTCGGTCTGATCGTCGAGGTTGAGGAGCTTGGAAAGGAATGCGTCGTAGGCCTCGGCGTCGATCTGGCCGGAGTCGATGGCGCGGCGGATCGTGACGGCGCGGCGGATGACCTGGCCGAAGTGGGCGCGCATGGCGCGGATGAAGCTCGCGAACTTCGCGGCCGTCTTGGAGCCGGTGAGGCGGGCGATTGCGGAGAGGGAACGGCTGACCAGTCCGGGCGGTAGCCGGCGCTTTCCGCCACCTTTGCGGGTGCGGAGGATTTCCGCTTCCATGAAGGCGCTGACGGCTTCGTCGAGTTGAGTGTCGGTGATGTCGTCCCCCTCGGGGAGAAAGCGGAGTGTCTGGCCGCGTTCGGATCGGGGGGCAAGGACCGTGTCGAGGGCGCGGAGGAATGAAACCGTCTCGTCGCGTGTGAGGGTGCCGGATTCGATGGCGCGGCGGAAACGGCCGTGGGTGTCTTCGTGGAAGACGGTGAGAACGGATGAGCCGTTGAAGATCCGGTTCACCGTGTGGCGTACGCCTTGGGCAAAATCGGTTTGCGACTGGCCAAGGACAATCCGCGAAAGGTCGGGATCGCCACCGAGGGCGGCTTCTGCTTCGACTTGCTGAAAGACGCGGGCTTCCTGGTCGGGCGATTCGGCGGCGGCTTCGGCGAGGGTGCGGGTGGTCCCGGGTTCGAACGTGGTGTCGGTGGTGTTGGTGTCGGTGTTCTCGTTGGCGACGATGTCGCCGGCCTCCAGCATGGCGGCGAGGTTGGCGATCTCGTCGGCGTCGGTCTCGCGGGCGTCCTCGATGTAGGCGAGGGCGAGGCGGAGGGCTCCAGCGTGGTCGGGGGCGGTGCCGATCTCGGCTCCGGTGTCGGTGTCCTCCACGGTCCATCCGTCGGCTGTGCGGCGGAAGCGTGGGAGCATGCCGGAGGCTTGAGCGTCTTCGGCTGCGGCGCGGGTGCGCTCGACTTCCTCGGCGATGGTCTGGGTGGCCTCGATGGCGGATTCGGAGGTGTCGTCACGCTCGGCAAGGGCGGTGTCGACCGCCTCGGCGAGTGATTCGGGTCCCTGGGCCTCGCGGATTTCCCGGATGCGGCCTTCCGAGAGTCCGAAGGCGCGCAGCTCGAGGTCGGTCGCCTCGGCGAAAGCGGCGTTGCGGCGGTCCCGCGGGATGCCGGATGCGGCTCCGATGATCGCGAGCGGGAGGATGGCAACGAAGGTGGAAGCCTGTTGCGCCCAGAATCCATCAAGCACGCCGTCGGAACCATTTTGCCACGTCACGCCGGGAAGGTCCTCGTCGAGCGCGGCGGCGATGTCCTGAATGAGCGGGGCCATGAGGTCCTGGGTGGTCTCGGTGGCGGTCTCGAATGCGGCCTCGCCGGTGGCGCGGGTGATGAAGCGGGTGGAGGCGTTGCGCCCGAGCGTGTCGGCGGCGCGGGTGAGGGCGCGGTTCACGGCCGGAAGCCGGCCGGTGACGGCGCGGGCGCCGATGCGTTCCAGCAAGGCGGCGGGGATGGCCGCGATGGAAGCGATGGAGTCGGCACCGGTTCGGGCCTGCTCGGCGGATAGCCCGTCGGCTAGCAGTCGCTCGCGGGTCGATTGATAGATGTCTTCCCGGAGAATGCCATACGAGGCGGCCGGGCCGGCGTAGGGGACGAGGGCAAGGACGGTGGTGCCAATGACTCCGGGAGAGGCGTAGAGGCCGCTCTCGATGGTGTCGGGGATGTAGTTGCCGGGGATCGGGGTGACGGGATCGAACTGGCGCTCGGCGATGTTGCGCAGGTCGGCGATGAAGTCGAGGCGTTCGCGCACGGCGGCGCTATTGGCTTCGACGAATCGCTCGGCGTCGCCGAAAGCCTCACCTTCGGCAAAGGCTTCGTCGCCGAAGACGGCGCGGAGGTGGCCAGTAGGGGCGGGCTTGTTGACTTCGCGGGTGACGCCGGCGGCGGCGCGATCCGGGAGGCTGCCGATGTCACGGGTTGCCTGCTTGGCGAGGTTGGCAAAGAACCCCCGGCGTTCCTCGGCGGGCAAGGCGCGGGCGAGCATGCCCAGCGCGGTCTTGAAGTCCTCGCGTTCGTCTTCGGCGATGGCGTCGGCAATTTCGAAGAAGTTGGCTTCCCCGGCTTGGAAGCCTTTCCAGACTTGGGAAAGCTCGGCCTCGAAGGGCGCGGTGGCCTCGGCGACATGTTGGCGCTCGGTCAGCCAGGCGGACATGAGGTCGGGTTCTGAAAGGCGAGAAAACACGGGTTTGCCGGCGTTGGCCTGCTTCCAGGCCAGCCAGTCGGATTCCGTGGCGCGGGGATCTCCCGCGGCCTTGAGGAGCTGGTGGCGGGCTGCGGTGCTGGCAAGGTCGAGGTGAAGCTCGCTGGCGTCCTTGCGTTCGGTCGCTTCGCGGTGGATCTCGCCGAAGAAAGCTTCGTCCGAGTCCGCGCCACGGCCGTTGAAGCGCTGCTTGGCAAGGGCGATGCGGGCGAAGGAGGGATCGTAATTGACCGGCTTCCCGCCGTTCGCTGCGCGGAGGTAGGCACCGACGACGGCTTGTTTCTTCAGTAGCTCGGGGTCCGGTGCCCCGTCGAGGAATGAGGTGTCGTGATCGGCGGCGAACCCGTCCCAATCGAGCGCCATCCGGTCGATGATGGCGATGGTGTCGGCCTGCCATTTCAGACGGGCGCGGCGGGTAGGATCGGCGGTGGCGGCAGCGGAGGGCGTGGCGGCGAGCATGGCGGCGGCGGTGAGGTCAGTAGTTGCGGGCGAGTTTTGCGTTGATGCGGTCGAGCTTGGCACGGCCGTCTTCGTTGAGACTCACGGTGACCAACGGGCCGGAGTCGTCGGAATCGAAGAACCGGGTGCGGGCGATCTGGTGATTGACGATCTGGTAGGAGGTGCCTGTGACAATCGACAGCCTCGCTTTGGTGATGGTTCCACCAGCGAAGGCGGCGGCGTACATCAGGGCGTAGGTTTGGAAAGCGACGCTCTCCGACCGCAAGGCCCGGTTGAGGCGCGCGGCATAGTCAGCGGGTGGCGGCGTGGCGGTGTCGGTCTGGTCGGTCATCACGAAAGATTTCGGCGATTTCCTCGGGGGTGGCGGGGACGTGGTCGGCGGTCGATGCCGTGTCAGGTTGGCGAGAAGCGGGCTTGCCCTGGCGTTCCTGCCACCAGCGCCGGCCGGTCTTGCGCCACCACGGGCGGATTTTCTGGATCGCTTCGAAGTAGTGGGCGAGGAATTCGCCTCGGTCCCGCGGCCAGAGCTTCCGGCCTCGAACGCGGTCGGGAGCGTCGTTCCATGCCCGGACGGCGTGCCAGTCGTCATCGGTCAGCTCGCGGAGGTGGGGCAGGATCTCGGAAAGCATGGCGCGCTCGGGCCGGGAAACAGCCGTGGGCGCGTCGGGGAAGCAGCCGGTGAGATTCCGCCATGCGGCTTGGTCGTCGATGGTGGGCAATGGATTCGATTTCGGGGGGGTGGGGATCTTTCCCCTCTCCCCTGATGGTTCTTCGTGACGGTTAGGGTTCGGCTCCCGAACAGGGGGGCTGCCGTCGGCGGAACAACCCTTGTTCGGCAAGGGGCTATGGGCTTGTCCGTTTTGCGAACAACCCTTGTCCTCCTCCCGAACAGCCCTCCTAAGCGAGGAGAGATGAATATGGTAGTGGGTGCTTCGGTGCTCTCCGTTCCCGCCTTGCATGCGGTGCCTCGATATGTGGCCGGAAGCCTCAAGCCGGTCCAAGTGATGGCATACCGTCGTTTTGCCAAGTCCGGTTCGGCGCCTGATCCTCGCGATGCTGGGAAAGCAGGAACGCCCTCTGTTGTCGGCGTGGTCCGCCAAACAGAGAAGGACGAGTTTTGAGGGAGGCTCCATCCCTTCCAGCGCCCAAACGAGATCTGAGACCTTGAGGCTCATTCGAAGGCCGGGGCCGGGATCAAACGGTAAGAGGAGAGCCGGCGGCCGTCCTTCCCGGTGCGCTGGCGGTTCTCGATGTTGAAGCCGTATGTGGTTCTCAGCTTCGCGATGACTGAATGAACTGCGCCGCATCGGGCTTGGTGCATGAGGATGTCGAGGCCGGCAAAACCGGGTGCCGTCCGTTCCAGAATATCGAGAATGATGGCGCATTGGGTCCCTGGCTTCGGTCGGCGCGGGGTCGATGTGGTTTCCATGGTGGTCGTTCTTGGTTGCGACCGACCTCGAAAACTGGTTCCCTGCGGTTGCGACGGCGGGGGCCGGTTCTCTTCGGAGGCCGGTCTTTCGCATTTCAGCGGGCGTTGACGGTGCGAGCTGCGATGAACGCTTCCAGGTCGGAGACACGGAAGCGGACGGATCGACCGATGCGTACGTGGGGAAGGCGTCCGTCGTTCTGGAGATTCCAGACTTGGCGCTCGGACACACTCAGGAAACGAGCGGCTTCGCGGCGGGTGAGGATGGCGGGCGGTGGCGTTGCGGTGGCATTCATAGACGTTCGCGACGGTGCCACGTCGCGAACGAATCCCCGGAGTAATTCTAGAAGTATGGGGATCAGTCTGGGAGGTCACCCAAGGCCGCCCGCTTGAAAAGGTCTTCCCAATCCCGCTTGCGGTGCTTCTTCGGGTAGCTGAATCCGCACGCTTCCATGCGGGCGCGGATCGAGGCGCGGCTGAGTCGTCGTTCTGAATCGGTCGAGAAAACGAACTGTCGCTGCGCTTCGAGGATGGCATTGATCACGCATGGCCGCCCCGACTTGCGACGGCCATCTTCCTTCTTCTTCCCTCTTGCCCTGGCGAGGTTGTCCAACGCCACACGGAAGCTCTTGGTAAGGTCGCCGATGGCGTCTTCGATATCGGGCGAGTTGAGAGCTTCGGCGAGTTCCAGACCAAAGGTTGCGCCAAGCCGGACGTGTCCTCCGAGGCCTTCGCCTACCTTGTCGATGTCGTGCGCTGAGATCGTGAGACGATCGCGCAGCGGTTCCAACGCTTCGCGTTCGTTCTCCGCGAAAGCCATGAGGCGATCGAGGGCCAGCGCTAGAGCGGCGCGGCGCTCCGGGCTGGTTGATGATTCGCCGGAGTTGCCTCCGCACAGGTCGCGCCAGTAGGCGGCTTCAATCTGGTCGCTGCGCTCGACCTCGCGTTTCCCTCCGGGGTTCCATCTTTCCAGGATGCGAAAGCCCGAGCATTCGGCCACGATGCGGAATCCGCCGGCGTAGTGGGGGACCGTGTGGGAAAGCAGGTTGTGCGGTTCAGGATCAGGGGGAAGCACCTCGCCGAGGTTCGGCGTCCGTTCTCTTTCCGCGTCGGAAGGGAAGGTGTGAAGTGGTCGGCTCATGGCATGCCTGCGTGTGGAAAAGGGCGACTCGATCAGCCAGCGGCGGCGAAGGGAACGGCTTCCTCGGGTTCGTCGCCGGGGCGGATGGCGAAGAATGCTTTGGCTTCCTTCTCAAGCTTGGCGTCGCGGTAGTGGCGGGCGACCACGGCGGCGGAGTTCCCCATTTCGTCGGCGAGCCGGCCGCTGTCCCGAATGATGGCGCCGCGATAGGTGGCGAAAGAGTGACGGAAGCCGTTTTTGACTTTGCTCACCCCCGCAGCGGTGAAAGCGGCGCTGAGCCGTTCGTCATGCTTGCGGCGATCGCAGCGGATGGGCGGCCCGCTCCGTAAGGGTTGGTCGGTCAGCCAGTGCTTCGCGGCTGGCGGCAGCGGCACGGCGCGGGCGCGACGGGTTTTGGTCTGGTTGGCCTTGAGGATGAACTCGCCTTCGTCGTCGGGGTTGGAAAGGTCGATGCTCCCGAGGTCGATCCGCTTGATTTCGGAGCTTCGAAGCCCGCAGAACAACGACAGCACCACGGGTGCGACAAGGTCGCGTTCGTGCTCCCGCAGGTGGGCAAGGAAGCGCTTGGCTTCCTCGGGGGCGTAGTGGTCGCGCTCGGGTTCGTGGACGCGGGGAACGGCGACCTTGGCCACGGGATTCGCTTCGGGCAGCAGCCAGTTGAAAAATGCGTGGAGGGTCGCCCGGTGATTCCGCCTCGACTGCGGGCTCTGCCGTTTCCCGTCGCGGCGGGTAAGCGAGGTCAGCCAGCGCTCGATTTCGTCGGGCGTGACGCTGGCGGCGAAACGGTCGGCGAAGGCTTCACGGAAACGGGCGAGGCGTCCCTTGTAGTCGGCCAGCTGGCGCTCGCCGATGCCGTGATCGAGCTTGTGGGCAATGAACTCTTCCACAAGCTCTGGAGTCAGCTTCCGGCCGTCGGGGCGGGCGGTCAGGCGGGCGAGGGATTCCCGCAGCGTGTCCGCCAAGCTCGGGACGGCAACGTCACCCTCGCGGAGCCGGGCGGCTTCCCTCCGCCATGCGGTGACGGCGGCGACTTCGTCGCGGGAAAGTTCGCTGGTGAAGCTCCGCCCGTGATTCTCAACGGCGATGTCGCGTTCCTCGGCGAATTTGAGGGCGGCGGCGAAGGTCGGGAACTTCTTCCGCTTGGTGGCGCTCCTGCCGCTGGCGCTGATCTCGGGAAAAGCGACGATGAAGGGCCGGCGCTCTTCATGGTTGAACTGGTAGCGGACATGCTTGGTGGCCGGCGCGGTCTGGATCTTGCCCCAGGCTTCGGCCAGCGTGCGGCTCGGGAGGGTCTTGGATTCGTTCCCGACGGTGACAAGATAGCCCTCGCGCGTGGTTTCGATGCGGACTTTCTTCTTCGCTGGCATGCGCAGAGAGTGGCAGGGAAAGGCAGCTTGGCGAAGCCAAATCCGTCCCCATTTCGTCCCCAATGCCCTACAACACCCTATTTCAGGTGACGCTCCCCGGTTTCTTCAACCGCGGCAAGCCTTACGACCAGACCCTCGCGAAGGCCGACCGCTTCCTCGTCGAACTCGGCTGGCTGCCTGCGGGGAAATGATCAGAACGGCCAGATCAGCGGGATCATCACCGAGGCCACGACCCACAGCAGCAGGTTGAGCGGCAGCCCGATCTTCATGAAGTCCTTGAACTGGTAGCCCCCGGCACCAAAGACGTAGGTGTTCGTCTGGTAGCCGATCGGCGTCGCGAAGGACGCGCTCGCCCCGAACATCACCGCCACCAGCAGCGGCACCGGCGAGACCTCGATCGTCTCGGCGATGCGGATCGTGATGGGTGCCAGCACCACCGCCACCGCGTTGTTCGAGACCAACTCGGTCATCACGCTCGCCAGCAGGTAGATGCCGCACAGGATTCCCCACGGACCGAGCGGACCCAGCCAGTTCACGACATGGGTGGCGAGCGTCGTCGCGCCTCCCGTCTTGTCCATCGCCGAGCCGATCGCCAGCATGCCGATGATCAGCAGCAGGATCTTCCAGTCGACCGCGTCGTAGGCCTCGCGGGGGCGCAGGCAGCCGGCCACCAGCACGAACAGCGCCGCGATGAAGGCCGCGGCGAAGGTGTCGAAATCGAGCCCGGGCAGGCCGATCCAGCCGAAGTTGAACGACGCCAGGAACACGAACAGCACGATCCCCGCCAGCGCGTGCGGTGCCTTGCGACGATTGAAGGTCTCGGCGGTCGGCTCCGAGAGGGTGATGAAGTCGCGCTCGGACTTCAGCCGCTCGATGCCCTCGCGGGTGCCCTCGACCAGCAGCGTGTCGCCGAACTCCAGCCGCAGCGTCTCGAAGTTGCGGGTGATGTTCTGCCCCTCGCGGTGGATCGCCAGAATCAGCGCGCCGAAGCGCTGGCGGAAGGCGAGCTCGGCCAGCGTGTGACCGGCCAGTGACGAGTTCGGCCCGATCATCCCTTCCAGCAGGACGGCCTCGCGCTTTTCCATCGGCTGCAGGTCCTGCTCGCGCAGCCCCACGTTCACGTCATCGGCCTTCGACAGCTCCGCGACTCCTTTGGTCCCGGTGCGGATGAGCAGGCGATCGCCCTCCTCCAGCACGATCTTGTCGAGCGTGTCGTCGAGCACCCGCCCCCGGCGCCGCACCTCGACGATCTTCAGTTTGCGCGAGCGACCCTCGAGCACCTCCACCCCGGGCTTTCCGATCAGCGGCGAGTCCGCCGGCACCGCCGCCTGGATCAGAAATTCCCGTCCCTTCGTCGCATCCAGCAGGGTCGCCAGCGTGTCCCGCGATGGCAGCAGCTTCGCGCCGAAGAACCACAGGTAGCCGCCCCCCACCAGCACGAAGGCAATCCCCAGCGGGGCGATGGAAAACAGCTCGAACTCCGCCACTCCGGCATCGCGCGCGATGCCGTCGACGAGGATGTTCGTCGAGGTCCCGGCCATCGAACACACGCCGCCGAGAATGCAGGCATACGACATCGGAATCAGCAGCCGGGAGGGCTTCGCTCCGCTGTCCCGGCAGAAGCCCAGCACCACCGGCAGCAGGATCACCACCAGCGGCGTGTTGTTCACGAAGGCCGAGCAGAAGGCACACACCACCATCAGGGCCAGCAAGGCCCGCCGCTCGCTGCCTCTCGCGATGGCGTTGAAAAGCCGTCCGAGCCGCGCGATCTGCCCGGTGCGCTCGAGCGCCGCGCTGATGATGAAGAGCGCCCCGATCGTCACCGGCGCCGGATTCGAAAAAGCCGCCAGAACCTCGCCCGGTTCGAGGATGCCGCTCACCAGCAACACCCCCGCCCCGCCGAGCGCGACGAGTTCCACCGACAAACGATCCCACAGAAACGCGGCGAATACCGCGATCACCAGGCCGAAGACGAAGTACTGTTGCCAGTCGGGAGGCACGGCGGCGAGCATCTCCGGCTGGGCCGCCGGAACCAAGCTCGAAACGAAGCGAGCCCGCGCTCCTCCGTGGCAATTTCGACAGGCACCGGCCTGTCCGCCCCCGGCCCGCAACCCCTCCGGCGTTCCATTTCCGACCGGGTTTTCTCATTGCCTCGCGGCACCCGTTTTCGGAGTCTGGCGCGAACTTCAAAAGACGAACGACTATGGGCATCATGGATTTCATCAAGGGGGAGTTGCTCGAGATCATCGAGTGGACCGACGACTCGCGCGACACCATCGCCTGGCGGTTTCCCGACAACGACGCGGCGATCAAGAACGGCGCCCAGCTCATCGTCCGCGAGAGCCAGACGGTGCAATTCGTCTACCTCGGCCAGTTCGGCGACACCTTCGGCCCCGGCAAGCACACGCTGAAGACCGAGAACATCCCGGTCCTGACCCGGCTCAAGGGCTGGAAATACGGCCTGGAATCACCGTTCAAGGCCGACTGCTACTTCGTCAACACCCGGCTCTTCACCGGCAACAAGTGGGGCACCTCCAATCCCATCATGCTGCGTGATCCGGACTTCGGCATCGTCCGCGCCCGCGCCTTCGGCACCTACGACTTCAAGGTCACCAACGTGCAAACCTTCCTCAAGGAAGTCTCCGGCTCCGACCACGACTTCCGCGTCGACGAGTTTGCCGACACGATGCGCTCGCGGATTGTCAGCATCTTCTCCGAGGCCCTCGCCACCGCCGGCGTGCCCGTCCTCGACGTCGCCACCCGCTACTCGGAACTCGGTGCCGCCCTGCTGCCGCTGATCAATCCGATCATGGGCACCAAGTACGGCCTCGAGATCGACTCCTTCATCGTCGAGAACGTCAGCGTCCCGCCCGAAGTCGAGGAAGCCATCGACAAGCGCTCGGCGATGTCGGCCATCGGCAACCTCAACGACTACGTGAAGTATCAGATGGGCCAGGGCATGGCCTCCGGCGAAGGCGGCGGGGGCGGTGCCGCAGGAATGGCCAGCGAGATGGCGATCGGCTTCGCCATGGCGCAGCAGATGATGCAGCAGACCAACCTCACCGGCACCCCGCCGCCGCTCCCCGGCCAGCCCGGCGCCCCGGCAGCACCGGTCGCGCAAAGCCCGGAGATCCTCGACCCCGCCACCGTCGCCCGCATGCTGGGCGTGGCGGAGGCCGACGTGATGGCCGAGATCGAGTCCGGCAACCTGGCCGCGAAGAAGATCGGCTCCGCCCATCGCATCACCCGCGACGCCCTCGACGCCTTCCTCGCGCAGTAAGGAGGTGGCTGCGGCTTCCAGCCGCCTCTTCCTTGATTCAACCGACAACCGCCACCACCTTTTCGCGATGACCACCAGAATCACCTACTGGCTCGAAGAGGACGGCCGTTATCTCGGCTTCCTCAACGATTGGCCCGACCATTGGACCCAGGGCGAGGACCTCGATGATCTGCGCGAACAGCTCAAGGATCTTTATCGCACCTTCTCGACCGAAGAGATTCCCGGAATTCGCAAGGTCGAAGAACTGGAAGTCGCGTGAAACGACGGGATCTGATCTCAAAACTTGAGAAAGCCGGCTGTCAGCTTCTCCGGCATGGCGGCCGTCACGACATCTATCACCAGCCAGGCACCGGCCGCTCGGAGCCGGTGCCCCGCCACCGGGAAATCAACGAGATCCTCGCCAAGAAAATCCTGAAAAGCCTGCAATCTCCGGACGATGGTCAGTGAGCCCCCACCCATCCCCGAACGCGAGGAACCCCCACCCCTGCCGGAGGATCTCACCGCCGAGGTCGAGGGCGACCCCATCGTCGTCTCGAAAAAGGAGGTCCCCCGCCACCACCCCGATCTCCGCGGCTCGGCCGCCGAGGTCCGCTCGCTCGA
Source organism: Haloferula sp. A504 (assembly GCF_044385805.1). Classification (NCBI taxonomy): domain Bacteria; kingdom Pseudomonadati; phylum Verrucomicrobiota; class Verrucomicrobiia; order Verrucomicrobiales; family Verrucomicrobiaceae; genus Haloferula; species Haloferula sp. A504. The sequence goes on along the minus strand of NZ_JBISBU010000056.1, from coordinate 1,111 downwards.
ACGCCACGTCTGCCCCGAATGCGGCGGCAAGGGCGAATGGAGCGCGGCCAAGCGCAAGCTCCTCTGCCCCTACTGCGGCACCGAGTTCGACCGGGTCGCGCCGCCGCCGATGCCGGACATCTCCGAGCACGATCTCGATGCGATGCTCGCCCGACTCGGCGACAAGGCGACCACCATCGACACCAGCCAGCGCAAGGTCCAGTGCACCCACTGCCACGCGGTGCTCACCCGCGACGCCTCGAACGTCGGCCAGTCCTGCGACTTCTGCGGATCTCCGGAAATGCTCGACTACGAGGACATCGAGGCGCCGGTCAGTCCCGAGTCGCTGCTTCCCGCCGTCATCGGCAAGGAAAAGGCCTACCATTCCCTGAAGAGCTTCCTCGCCTCGAAATGGTTCGCGCCCAACGATCTCAAGAAGCGCAACCTGGTCGACCGCATCCACGGCGTGTACCTGCCCTACTGGACCTTCGACTCCGCCGCCGAGTGCCCGTGGACCGCGGACAGCGGCACTTACTACTATGTGACCCGTACCCGGAGGGGCTCCGACGGCAAGACCGAGACCTACCGCGAGCGGAAGATCCGCTGGCGCCCGGCCCGCGGCCACGTCTCGACCTGGTTCGACGACATCCTCGTCACCGGCTCGACCGGGCTCGACCCGACCATCCTCTCCAAGCTCGAGCCCTTCCCCACCCACGACCTCGTCCCCTACGAGACGCGCTACGTCTCCGGCTGGAATGTCGAGGCCTACCAGGTGCCGTTGATGCAGGCCGCGCGCACCGGCTTCGGCATCATGGAAGGCCAGCTCCGCACCATGTGCGCCCGCGAAGTCCCCGGCGACACCTACCGCAACCTGCGGATCTACCCGGAGTATTCGCGCAAGACCTTCAAGCACATCCTCTGCCCGGTCTGGCTCATCGCCTACCAGTACCGCGGCAAGACCTACAACGGCGCGATCAACGCCGTCACCGGCACCACCTACGCCCACTTCCCCAAGAGCCCGTGGAAGATCGCGCTGGTGGTCGTTGCCGTCCTCGCGGTGCTGCTCGTCATTTTCCTCCTGATCCGTGGGTGAGCGTGGCGGCGGATTGCATCCGCCATGTCCATCCATCAT
>NZ_JBISBU010000055.1:0-35161 GCF_044385805.1 Haloferula sp. A504 | reverse complement strand
AGATTGGTAGTTTTTGGAACCGCAGATTAAGGGGATTACGCAGATTTTAAGAGTCCAGAAAATCTGCGTAATCCGTTCAATCCCCTAAATCCGCGTTATTCGGCACGATTCAGCCTTGGCAGATAATCACTCGTCTGTAAGGCGGCCTACACTAGGATGGGCCGTCAAAGGCGGAATGAGGCGGCCCGTTGGTGCCCGCGATCTGACCCGGGGCCATCCGGTCCAAGGTCCGCACCGGTGCTCGTGGGGGAGTTCCTGAGGCTGGTGGACTATCGGTGGCGGGTGTTTCAGGCGAAGGCCATGGTCGCGACCGCCAGCGCGTAGAAGGCGATCAGCAGGACGCCCTCGAAGCCGATGTTCGCGGGTCCCCTCCTTTCCCTCCGGACCATGCCGGCGACGAGGGTGACGGTCATCATGATCGAGAGGGCGAGCAAAAACTCCTGGCGGCCGCTCATCGCATGGTAGATCGAGCCGTCGAGGTAGAACAGGTCCGACGCTGCAACGAAAAGCGTGTCGAAGGCGTTGCCGCCGACGATGCCCGAGACCGCCAGCGTGTAGGCGCCCTGACGGATGCAGGCGACGGTCGTCACCAGTTCGGGGAGGGAGGAGAAAAGGTTGGTTACCGAGGCGGCCGAGTGCTCGAGGTTGGCCGGCTTGTGAAAGAAGTCGGCGACCACCAGGAACACGGTCTGGGCGGCGATGCCGCCGACCGCATTGCTCACCGCCATTTCAGGCAGTCCGTTCCAGGCGGCGGTTGACGAGGCGATCAATCCGGGTAGCGAGGTCACCGCGCCGAGAAGGATGGTACCCGCGGCAGCTTCGCCGAGCCCCGTCCGGTCGGCCAGTTGGTCGGCCACGCCGGCGAGGCGGGAGCCGGCGATGAGAATGACCAGTGCTCCGGCCGCGAAAATGGCGAGCGTCCCCAGCATGTCAGCCATGTTGCGCGCCGTCGGTCGGGGTCGCGGCTTCAGAGGTCTCGTCGCTTTCACGGGCGGTTGACCGGGCGATATTGCAGGTGTCGTGGAGAGCCCCCGACTCGAAGCCCGGGAGCCGTTGGCACCACGGTTCCGGAACGCGTTCCAGGGCCATCGCGCGGAGGCCCGCTTCCGGGGGGCGGATGGAGCGCTGGAAATCTGCCGTTACCGCGAGTTGGATCAGGGTGCCGCGCAGCAGGTCGCTCGCCATTTCCGTCTCGGTCGGGCTGTGGCTGCCGCCGTAGCTCCGTTCGAGTTGGAGGACCTGGCCGGACTCAGCGAGTGATTGCGGCTCGAAATGCTGCACGGTCTCGCGGGAAAGCTCGACGCCGAATTCGTCGGAAAGCCGGTCCCGCAGGTCACGGATCTCCGATCGGAAGCGGCGGAGTAGGGAGCGACGGGGACCGCGAACATCGATGCTGAGGCGAGCCTGCCCGGGGTTGCGCACCGTCCGGACCCGGCGAAGTTCGTCGAGGACGACGCCCTCGCCCCCTCCGTCCACATCCCGTCCGAGGGTCAGGCTGATGAAGTCCGTGAGCCGTTTCCGGAGGTGCTCCTGGTCGGCCTGCGTGAGGTCGTCGTCCGTCCCGAGCGTCAGTGCGACGGTCCCGGGAATCACGTTTCGGTTCGTGCCGGGGCGGACCTCGAGATCGCCCGCCACCGGGTTGGTCCGGCCCGCGCGACGGCGGAATTCCCGGGCGAGGCGGGCCGCGGCGACAACGGGGTCCCGGCGGTCGCGGGTCGGGGTCGATCCGGCGTGGTTCTCCCGGCCCCGGAGCTGACATCGCCAGGCCGAGGCGGGTTGCCGTTCGCTGCCCGTTTCGGTCGTCTTAACGATGCCGACGGTCACCCGGATTTGCCTGTAGTCGGGCTGCAGGACGAGTTCGCGGAGCCTGAGGCCGAACTCGAGGGCCGCGTCTCCGGCGAAACGCCCATGGATGGAAACATCCTCCTGCCGGATGCCCATGACCCGGTCCACGAGCACCAGCGGCACGCCGCCCCGGTTGAGCTCGGGGCCCTGTTCGATGTGCCGTTCGTAGGTGTGCGGCGTGAAAAACTCCCCGGGTCGCGGGCAGGCGTCGATCCATTCTCCGGAGTCACCGTCTGCGGGAAAACGGTTTTCGAAGTGAATGTCGCCGTTCCGGCGGCGCTCCTCGAGATACCGCAGCATTTCGAGCAGGCCGTCGATGAATCGTTCGCCGGCGGCATTGGTCATGCGGTGGACGGATTCGACCGGGGCATGGCCGGCAACGGCGGAGCTGCCGGGCATCACCACCCCCTCGCCGGAATAGGTCATCTCCTCGCCGATGAAGGCGGTGACCATCAGGTTTCCCCGGCCCGGGTGGCGTGGAAAGGCCACTTCGAAGTAGCTCTTGAGGTCGTGCACGGTCTGCGCGATCTCGATGCCGGCCACCACGCCGAGCCTGCCGTCGTGCTTGCCGGCGTCACTGACGGTGTCGATGTGCGACGCGTGGCAGATGGCGTCGACGCAGAATTCACCCGGCGGGCGCTGCCGCTTCCCGGGCGGCTCTTGCGGGCCGGCCGGGAAGTGGAGGCCGTGAAGGTTGCCGACCCGGTCGATGAAGACCGTCATGCCCGCGCGGTTCATCTGCGCGATGGTCTCCGCGGCCGCCCGCATGAAGGGGAGCGTCAGCGCGCTGGCATTGATCGTCCCGGCCTCGTCGGTGGAGGCCAGGGCGAGCCGCTCGATTCGCTGGCGGAGCCGGACGGCGGCCCCGCGCATGCGCTTGAGGTGATCGGGATTGGCGGGGTCGAGCGGCAACTCGCGGCCCTCGCGGATCGAGTTCGCCAGATCCTTGAGGGAGAGATGCGAGGAAACCACGGCGGCCAGCCTCGCCAGCGGTTCGAGCTTCTTGCCGGACCACACAGCGTCGCGCGTCATCCGTCGCCTGACCTCCATCTCGATCGCACGGTCGTGGAGGCCCCGCCGGCTCTCTTCGAGTTCGGGACCCGACGCGGCCGGGCGCTCGTTCCGCAGCCTGCGCATGAGCGCGCGAAGCCCTTCGCCGACGCCGGTGTCCTCCGTCTGGAGGTCGTCGTGGTTCCGGTCGCCGGAAGGGCGGATGTTGTTGGCGTAACTCCACGTTTCCGGGTCGCCGATCGAGCCGGCGGGCGCACCGGTGAGCTTCCGGACCAGTTCGGCGTGGCGGGCTACGTCGAGCCCGCGGAGTCGTTGATCGACGGGCCCCGGTCCGGAAATCCACGCATCCACTTCGCGGCCTTGCCGGTCGGTCAGATGTTCCGGGTCCAGCCGGAAGCGGCCGAGCATCGGAGCGGAGAACACCAGCGCCTCCGGCCCGTGGAGGTAGTCCCGGGTCTCGGCCACCGGGAACATGCGCTCGCGGTCGAGCGTGGGATCGATCACGAGGTCAGCGGTCTGGTCTTCATCCGGGTCCCAGAAGGTGACGATGGAATAGACGTGGCTGCGGGCGATCGCGAACCCCACCGTTTCGACGTGGTGCAGTTCGAAGTCTCCGGCCCGGATTATGGATTGCTCGTCGTCGATGCCGAAGCCCTCGTCCTCCATCATCCGGCGCAGGGGCTCGTCGTCGAGCGACGCGCGCCGGTAAAGCGGGTTGGCGACATGCAGCGACCGGGGGCGGGCGTGGTGGTCCTGCTCCTCAAGCGCGTCCGGTGACAAGTCACCCTCGAGGATCAGTCCGCGTTGGAGGCCGTGGACCGGCACGCCGTGCCGGGCGAGCAGGTCGAGGATGAGCGAGGCCTTCTTGCCGCACCCGAATTCCACCACCGAGTGGGGCAGGGGAAGGAAGTTCAGGGTAAGCTCCAACACGGCCGGTGCTTCCCCGATCAAGGGCAGGCCGGAAAGCTCGTCCCGCTCGAAGTGCAGACGGAGGGATTCCTCTGCGTCATGGTCGGCGGCGATCATTCCGTCGATCCCGGAGGGCCGGGCTACTTCTCCCAGGCGGGGGCGAATTCCGGATCGACCACGTGCCTTCCGTCCGGCAGCTCCTCGATCCTTCGGCGGTCCTCCTCGTCGAGCACGATCTCGAGCGCGGCGAGGTTGCTGCGCAGGTGCTCCGGGTTTCCCGACCGTGGAATCGCGGCAACCTGGGCCTGCCCCAGCAGCCAGGCGAGCGCCGCCTGCTCGACCGAACAGCCGTGTTTGCGGGCGACGTCGGAGAGCGGTCGATGATCGCCGAGGTCTCCCTGGGCCAGGGGGGAATAGGCGGTCATCAGCAGGTCGTGCTCGACGGCCATCTGATGCAGCCGATTACGCCTGAGGAGCACGTGATACTCGACCTGGTTGCAGAAGATCGGACCCGCCCTCAAGGCCTGATCGAGCAGTTCGGGCGTGAAGTTGCTGACGCCGACATGGCGGATGATTCCCTCGTCCCGGAGTCGCTTGAAGGTCGTGAGCGTGTCCGCGAGGGGGATCTCCTCGTTGGGCCAGTGGATCAGGGCGAGGTCCAGGTAGTCGGTCCGCAGGCTTCGCAGGCTCGCATCGACCTCGCTCAGGACGTCATCGGGCCGGAGCTTGTCGAACCAGACCTTCGAAGTGATGAACAACCGGTCGCGGAGGATTCCGCTTTCGGCGATCGCCGCCCCGACCGATGCCTCGTTGCCGTAAGCCCGGGCCGTGTCGATGTGGCGGTATCCCATTTCGAGAGCCGCGGTCACCGCCTCGCGGCAGGCCCGTCCCTCGAGTTCATAGGTTCCCATTCCGAGCGTCGGCACTCGTGTGCCCTGGATGATCTTTTCTCTGGCGTTCATGCCCGTGATCGTCTCCCGCGGACGCCCGGTGGGACAATAGGTCTTGCCGACCGACCTTGCCTTGGTGAGTTGCGTACACGTCGTAGCGGGACGGCGCATTTTGCGGGCCGCTACAATCCGACGAGGCGGCCGAGGATGATCATCGACACGACGCCGGCCATGAAGGCGGCTGCGACGCGGGTTTTGGAGGTGTTTTCCAATGCGTCCGGGATCAGGTCATCGACCACCAAGAACGTCATGGCCCCGGCGGCGAAGCCCATGCCGGCCGGCAAGAGTGGTTCGAAGAGCCAGATGAACCAGGCGGCGAGCGGTGCGAAGACCGGCTGCGGGAGACTTGTGAACAGGGCCCAGCCGATGCAATGGAGGACGGGGCACTCCGTTGGCACGCAGCGCCAATGTGATGGCGATGGCCTCCGGAATGTTGTGGACGGCCAGGGCGGATACCACCGAATAGCCGAGACCGACATCCTTGGATCCAAACGCCACGCCGATCGCGACTCCCTCCGGCGCGGAATGCACCGTCATGGCGGCGACGATCAGCAGCGACTGGGCCCCGCCGCTCTTGCGCAGGTTCATCAGATCAAAGCGCTCGTTGTCACGCACCCAGTGGGCGGCAGCCGCGTAAAGCAGGGCCCCGGCGGCAAGGCCGGCCGAAACTTCCCAAGCCTCGATTCCCGGGGCCTTTTCAAGACCTTCCCCGACGAGTTGCACCAGACTCGCAGCCGCCATCATGCCCGCTGCCGCGGCGGCCATGATGCCGGTCACCCGGTCGGACATGTTCTTGACGAAATAGAATGGAAGGACGCCGAACACCATTGAGACATCCGCCAGAACGGCGGCGACGAAGGTCGTGATAAGGAGGGTCTGGAGTTCCATGGTTTTGAGAAGATCGGGAATGGTTGCGAAGGCTTTGCCTGCGGCCACCGAGGTCGCCGCCTGAAAGGGTCACCGGTCTTGGGGCGAAGCCCGCCGATCAGAATCGCCAGCGGACCGTCACCGTCCCGAGTTGTGCCGGTCCCCTTTGGGTGCGGTATTCCTCGGTTCTCCAGGTGTGGGCGTAGCCGAGTTCGACGGCCCGGTAACGGACGCCCGCCCCGCAGTAGACTTCCCCGACCCATGGGCGACGCTCGATGCCCGTGTCAAAGTCCCGGAAGACCGGTCCGTCGAGGGTCGCATCGTGGGCGACCCCGCGGATCTCAGCGCCCAGAATCAGGAACAACGACCAGTCGCTTTCATAACCGATCGCCGAGCCGAAATAGCGGTGGGAGTACGAAGTCGGAGAGAGGCGCGGATCCGAGAAATCGGGTGGCAGGTTGTAACCGACGCGGAGCATCCCCCCGAGGTGGGCGGCTGTCCGGAAGGTTCCCAGCCTGACTCCCCATTCGCCGATGCCATCCACATGGATCGGACCGTAGCGACGCTGGAGGAGATCGAGGCGGCGTTTCTGGATGAAACTCAGGTCGAAGGTGATCTCGGATGGCACCTGGGCGTCCCAACCGTTGAACTTCCGGGTGCCCGTCGCACTGTGCACGAAGTCCTGCGTGACCTCGGCAAAGGAATTCTCTCCGGTCGTTCCCACCGCGAACTCGACCGAGTTGAGGATGCGGTCGGTTTTGGCGTGCAGGGAGATACCCAATCCCAGCCATCCGGCGTAGCGCCGCTGGAGGGGCGGTTGGGCGTAGGGGAGCGGATCGGCCGGCGTGAACATCAACTGGGTCAGCGAGAAGCCGTGGTTGTAGACGATGGAGTCCGGATCCTCGAAGCCGGTGACCGCCTGAAAAACCCGGAAGCTCTCCGGGTCACCCGACAGGCGACGCAGCCAGGCATGGAGGCCGCGCAGGCTGTCGACGTCCCGGCTGCCGGAGATCCAGGACAGGCGGGCACCGTTGGTGTAACCGCGATCACTGCCGCCGAAAAGATCGTTGTCCAGCTGGAAGGTCAGATAGCCTTCCTGATCCAGTGGCGATGCCGGGAGACGGAGGGGAAGGAGCGCGGTGAGCAGCGCCGTTAGCGTCAGGGCTTTCATCATTTGATTCAAGGATTCAGGGCTCTTCCGATTTGCGGAGGATCATTCCTCCCGCACCCTCCGCAGGAAGAATTTCTCTCCGACGAACACCAGAGCCAGGCCGAGCGCCGATGCCCAGACCACCAGGGTGTCGGACCCGGCCTTGACCCAGACGAAGGCGGCGAGGACAAATGCCAGCGGGAATAGCTCGCCCGCCAGTCCGGCGATCTGCCCGGTCAGGGCCAGGATCCCCGCCCCGATCATGACCCCGGTTCCCATCGAAACGGCGCCCGTCAGGGACAGGCTGCCCTTCTCGTATTGGGCGGAGCGGTCGTCGCTGTTCTTGTCTTCCATGATTGCCGGCGGTTCAGGATCCGAGGATGCCTCTCGTCATCATCCAGGCCGCCATCAACACCATCATCACGTTCTCGGTCAGGGAGATGAACCCGAGTGGCACGCTGCTGTTGCCGCCGACGCAGGCGCACTTGAGTTCCCGGTTGTCGATGTAGACGGCCTTGAACACGGAAACGCCTCCCACGAGGCCGATGAAAAGGGCACCCGGCGCCGCCACCCAGGTCCAGAGTCGGCCGATCATCAGGATGCCGGCACCGATTTCGACGAAGGGGTAGAGATAGGCATAGGGAACGAACCTCCGCGACAGCAGGTCGTATCCAAGGAACTGTGTCGTGAACGACGACAGGTCCCGCAACTTGAGGATGGCCAGCACGCACATGCTGAAGGCGATGAACAGCTCAACCAGCCGGATCCACGCGTGCGCCCCGAAACCCGCCCCGCCGTGGATCGCGTAAGTGGCGGTCACCGCCATCAGGAAGGTGGTCGCGAACACCGCGACCACCGGCCGGTAGCTGGTCCCTTCGCGCGGCTCGGGGGACTTGCCGAGGTGGTCCCGAAGGTCGTCGTAGCCGCCGATCCGCTCGCCCTCGATGAGGATCTGGGGTGTCTCATCGACCTCGTTCTCCTTCTTGTAGTCTTCAGCCTCCTCCATGGATCGGAGGTGATGGTCCTCGATGCGGTAACCCGCGCGGCGCAGCAGGCTTCGGGCCTTGAGACCCCACGGACAGAGGTGGTCCGGGGTCGCCATGCGGTAAAGGGTTGCGGTCTTGCTCATGAAAGGACGGATGGGTTTCGGGTCGCATGCGACGTCATCCCCGGCCCTGATGCCTGGCGAACCTCGCGGAAGGCAGGGACGCGACGCCCGGGCGCGTCGTGTGTTGGAATCCGGCTCAGGATTCGTTGCGGGCGAAGGCGCTCGAGATTCGGTTTCGGGTGAGACCGTGCCACGTCATCAGAGCGGCGGTCGTGCCATGGGGAAAATTGACGAGGTTGAGCAGCGTGCTGGTCCAAACGAACCGCCGCGCCCGCCGACGGATGCAGCAGATCCCCGCCGTGATGAGCAGAAGCCCGAGGATCCAACCATAGGTGATGTGCAACGACACCAGGCCGGCCACCAGACTGTTCCAGCCTTCCGATCCATGTCCGGCGAACAGATGTTCGACCGCGTGGGGATTCAGGAGCCCGGCGGCATCCGCCGAGCTGGCGTGAATGAGGCCGAGGACGGAGAAGAGAATGCTCAGGATTCCGGTGCCAATCTGCAGCACGCCGACAAAATACAGGTATCCGCTGCCGCGGGGCGGCGGGCCATCGGGAGAAAATGCGGTTCTTCGATTATTCATGGAGCAGGAGGGGGTGCGGAGGAGCAAGAATCGCCGGATCCTTCGGGAGAAACAATCAGCGGAAGGTGCGGTAGGTGATGAGTGGCATGCGTACCGGGCGTACGAGAACGGGATCAGACGGAAGGCCAACAAAGGTCATCCCCGGTGCATCGCCTGCCAGGCCTGCCAACTGCCGGGGACGTTGCGGACCTCTCCGAAGCCTTGTCGTTGGAGCAGGCTGGCGGCGATGCTGGCGCGGTAACCGCTTCCACAGTAGGTGGCGACCGGTCGCGAAGGATCGAGTATTTCGCGGGCCCGGTCTCCGACTTCGGAGACAAAGAGATGCCGCGCTCCGTCGATGCAACCGGCCTCGAATTCCTCCGCGGTGCGGACGTCGAGAAGCTGGAGCTCCGCTTCGTGATCGAGTTCGGCGGACAACTCGTGGACGGTCAGTTGCGGCAGGTCGTCCATGGGCAGCCCGGCCTTCACCCAGGCATCCATGCCACCGGCCAGGTAGCCGCCGAAACGCGTTAGACCGACGCGCAGGAGCAATCGGACGACTTCTTCCAGATAGGTGTCGTCTTCGAGAATCAGGAAGGTGTCCTTGTCCGGGTCGAGCATCCATCCGGCCCACAGCGAGAGCATCGGTTTGGCCTCGATGTGGAGCGCGCCGGGCACGTGGCCGCCTCCGAAGGCAAGCATGGAGCGGGTATCGATGAGATTCACGGCGCGTGGATCCTCGGCCCGCTGCCGGAAGGCGCGCGGCGGCAGGGCCCGAACCCGTGGCAACCCGTGAGTCGGTTCGGGGCCGGCCAGGTTCAGCTTCTTCATCCGCTGGAAATATTCGGGTGCGGCGGGTGCCTCGAGGGCGAACTCGACGAATGCCTCTTCGTCGCCGTCGTGGAGCAGAAACTCGTTGGTCTTCTTCTCGTAGCCGATCGTGCTCACCTTGCGGTCGCCGATGCCCGCACCGCAAGGTGAGCCGGCACCGTGACCCGGAAGCACCAGCACGCCGTCGGGAAGTTTCATGAAATAGTCGTGCAGCGTGGAGTGGAGCTGACGGGCCAGGTCGCGGGCCTGGTCGGAGCCGAGTAGGTCCGGTCGGCCCGCCGACCCGACGAACAGCGAGTCGCCGGTGAAGACTCCCCACGGCTGGTCGGGAGTGTCGCGGGCAGCCGCCTCGTAGCTCAGGTGCTCGGGCGTGTGGCCCGGGGTGTGGCGGGCGGTGAGCACCACGTCGCCGATTTCCAGCCGTTCACCGTCGCGCAAGGGCTGGTGCTCGAAGCCGTAGTCGGGCTCGCCCTCGGCGCTGACGTGGATTCGGGCTCCCGGTGCGTTCGCGGCCAGTTCCCGGCTACCGCTCATGAAGTCGGCGTGGATGTGGGTCTCGAGGATGTGCGTGATCGCCACGCCGTGATGGCGGGCGGCAGCGAGATAGATCTCCGGGTCGGGGCGCGGATCGATCACCGCGGCTTCGCCGGTGGCGTCGTCACCAATGAGGTAGGACAGCATGGCGATGCCCTCGGTGTGGAAGGTTTGGTGGATCAGGGACATGTCGGGGTCAGGTTTGGAGTTCGAGGATGACGAGGAACGAGACGAGCACGACCGCCAGCACGACGACGGTCGTGCTCTCGCCCAGGCGGAAGATGCGGGCGATGGAGATTTCGCCGAGGTCACCACGCCGACGCGGGTGGCGCCGGATCCAGCCGGAGCATTCGGCGAAGAGATAGGAGCCGGCGAGCAGGCCCGCGATCACCGCGAGGGCATCCCAGTTGCCTTGCCCGAGGGCGGCTCCGACGGCGTAAGGTGACCAGGCAGGCGGCTCGAGGCCCATCGAGGTGGCTTGCACGAGGAGTTGGGCGACCGGGAGCGTGGGCATGGCGGAAGACAGAAGCATGGGTGACGGGATGGAATGGGTTGCCCGTGCCCGGCAATCGGGAGGGCGTTGTGGGGCGGCTCAGAAAGAGAAGCGCAGGCCGGTGAGGAGCAGCCATTCATCGGTCCGCTGTCCGGCGGACTTGGCAATGTCGCGCGTCTCACCGATCAGGAAGCGGTAGCGGGCTCCGATGTAGGGAGCGAACTCACGTTTGATCTCGTAGCGCAGGCGAAGGTCGAGCACCGCATCGGTGAGGCCGGTGCCGAGACTTCGTCGAGGGATGTCCTGGGCAGAAAGACCAAGCTCGGCACGCGGCTGGAGCACCAGTCGCTGGGTCAGGCGGATGTCGTACTCGGCCTCGAGGTCGGCGGTCAGGTTGCCGTGCTCGGAGAGGTAGAGCGTTGCGTCCACCTCGAACTTGTAGGGAGAGAGTCCCTGGATGCCGAGCGCCGCCGACCAGCGGTCGCCGTAGTTCGATGAACTCCACTCGTTGGCATACTGGACGCCGGCCTGGAGGTTCCAGAAGGGCGTGATCAGTCGCGAGTAAAGCAGGTCGGTTTCCGACTCGGCGCGGTCTTGGCCCTCGAACACGGCCTCGCCCTCGTGTTTCCACCAGAACTTGTGGATGTCACCACCGATCCAGCCTTGGGCCTCCCAGCCGAAGCGACCCGGGCCCCCGTGATCCGGAAGCCGGTACTCAAACAGGTCAAAGAGCGTGAAGGCGTAGATTCGTTCGTCGGGAACCGAGTCGGGAAAGTCCTCGGGCGGTAGTCCCGCGGCACGGTCGAGCACCTCGTTGAGGGACATGCCCTCGGGCAGCGGTGGGGCCTCGGGCAGCGGCGGCGGGGGAGCGTCGCTGTAGAGCTGGGCCGACTCCTGATGACTCGGGCGATCGGCGGTGGTCGGCATTTCGGCACCGGCCGGCGGTAGCGTGGCAAGCAGGCAGAGCAGGGCGAGGAGGGCGGGGAATGCGCGACGGGCTTCAGGGATCGACTGCAATGGGACCTCCTTTCAATGAACGGACGACCGCGACGGTGCGGAACATGCCAGCCTCCATGTGGTAGAGCAGGTGGCAGTGGAAGGCCCACTGGCCCGGTGCGTCGACCAGGATGTCGACGGTCAGCAACTCGGCCGGCTGCACGATCACGGTGTGCTTGCGGGGATTGCTATCGAGGTCCCCGCCGGCGTAGAGGTCCATCCACATCCCGTGGAGGTGGATCGGATGGCTCATCATCGTGTCGTTGATCATGTTGATCCGCAGCCGCTCGCCGTACTGGAAGCGGATCAGGTCGGACTCCGACCATTTCCTTCCGTCGAAGCCCCACACGTATTTGTGCATGTTGCCCGTCAGGTGGAGGTCGAACTGGCGGGTCGGAGCGCGACGTCCATACGGGCGGCGCAGCGCGCGCAGCTGGCTGTAGGTGAGCACGCGCCAACCATCCTCGCCGAGTCCGGCACCGGGATAGTCCAAGCGGCGATAGGCGGTCTGCGCCATCGTGATGCTGGCCGGCCCGTGGTCCTCCGGGCCGTGCCGGATGCGGTCCGGCAAGCCGCTCATCGGGAGAGGCGTGCGGCGCCCGGTGGGCGGGGATGCGGCGGCCGTCGTTTTCATGTCGTGGCCGTCCTTGCCCATCATCATGCCCATGTCGGCCATCGTCAGCATCGGGCGCCGACGCTGGGCGGGCACCTCCGCCTCCATGCCGTGCCGTGGTGCCAGCGTGCCCCGTGCGTGACCGCTGCGGTCCATGGTTTCGGCGAAGAGGGTGCGGGGACGGGAGTCGGGCAGAGTGACCACCACGTCGTAGGTCTCCGCCACGGCGATGCGCAGCTCGTCGGTCTCGACCGGCTTGATGTTCTGGCCATCGGCCTGGACAACGGTCATCGGCAGGCCGGGGATGCGGATGTCGTAAAAGGTCATCGTCGAGGCGTTGGAGATCCGCAGTCGCACGCGCTGCCCGGGCCTGGCGAGGAAGGTCGGGTTCTCGTGGGCCGCCCTGCCGTTCATCAGGTAGGTGTAGGTTGCCCCGGTGATGTCGGCGATGTCGGTGGGGTCCATGCGCATTCGGTCCCAGGCGAAGCGCTTCTCGAGCACATCCTCGAGTGACATTCCCGTCGCTTCCATCTGGTCCCTGATGTTGGCGAGGGTCGGACGTTGAAAATTGTAGTATCCCTCGATGGTCTTGAGCTTGTGCAGCACCTGGTGCGGCTCCTCGAAGGTCCAGTCGGAAAGCACGACCGAGTGCTCGATGTCGTAGCCGACCGGGTCGGGCGCGGCCGGCTCAAGGATCAGTTGGCCGTAGTGGCCGAGCTGCTCCTGCAGGCCGGTGTGGCTGTGGTACCAGTAGGTGCCGTTCTGGCGGACGGGGTAGCGGTAGGTGAAGGTGCTGCCGGCGGGGATGCCCGGGAAGCTGATCCCCGGCACGCCGTCCATGGTGAAGGGTAGCAGGATCCCGTGCCAGTGGATCGAGGTCGATTCGGGGAGTCGGTTGTGAACCCGGATCAGGGCCTCGCGGCCCTCACGCATGCGAATGATGGGACCGGGGATCGAGCCATTGATGGCGATCGCGCGTCCCGGCCTGCCCCCGACCATCAGGGTCCGGTGTTCGAGATAGAGATCAATGCCGCCCGGGCGGGTGGCATCGAGTTCGCCGAACTCGCCCGCCCGCCCGGTGGCCTCGGCGGCCGTGGCGGGCCGGCCACAGAGCCACGACCCCAGGGCCAGGCCGCTGGTTGCCAGGAAGTGCCGGCGGTCGCTGGGGCGAATGGGAAGGAGGGGGTCTGGAATGCTCATCGGGATGCCGGGTGGTCCAGTTGCATGGCGTCGCCGGGTGATTGCCGGGCATCACTTGTCTGCACGGTGCCGCATCAACTGAAAGAACTGAGACTGTCGAGCCCGGCACGCCTCGGCAATCGGTCGGATCAACAGGGGGGCATGAGTGCATCACAGAGGCTGCGTACGCGCATTGCCTATCGGCACTCGTGCGGCGTCGCCGGACCCCCCCTGCATCAGGAACCGGATTGTCCGAGGAAGCGGACGCCGGATAGTTGCCGGCTTTGCAACTCGGTGATAGGATGAGATTGCCGGGTATGCGCCTTTCGTCGGGAGTGGATCCCTTGACAGGGCGGGGGCCTGCCTCGACAAGAGGAATCAAGGCCCGGGATTTTTGATGATGTGCGCAGGAGGAACCGACGAAAGTTCGCCGCGGCGGGACGGGCAAACCCCGGGAGGGGGGATGGGGCTTGCCGCCGCCACCTCCATCGGAGTCGGCGGCATGATCGGTGCCGGTATTTTCTCGGTGATCGGGGTCGCCGCCCGGATCACCGGATCGGGGCTTCCGTGGGCCTTTCTCGTCGGAGGGCTGATCGCCCTACTCAGTGTGTATTCCTTCGCACGGCTGGGAGCCTGCTATCCTTCGGCCGGGGGACCCGTCGAGTTCCTGGTGCGAAGCTTTGGCAACGGGGTGGTGAGTGGTGCCTTCAACCTTCTGCTGTGGGTCGGCTATTGCTTCGCGCTGGCGTTGTATGCGCGCGCCTTCGGGGGCTATCTGGCGGGGCTTTTCGGCGGGGCCGGCTTCTGGAAGCCCCTCGGTGCGACCGCGATCGTGATCGCCTTCACCGCCATCAATGTGGCGGGTGCCCGAACCGTCGGTCGATCCGAGTTGGTCATCGTGGGCGTGAAGGTCTTCATCCTTCTGGCTTTCGTCGCGATTGGTCTATGCTTTGTCGAGCCGTCGCGCCTTTCCCTGGACGCGGCGGGTGAGGGGAATTGGCTGTCGATTCTCCAGGCGGCGGTCTTCGTGTTCATCGCCTATGAGGGATTCGGGCTCATCACCAATGCCGGCGACGACATGCGGGAACCCCGCAGGACGCTGCCGAAGGCTCTCTATCTCAGCGTCCTCATCACACTGGTGATCTACGTGCTCATCGGGCTGACCGTCATCGGCAATCTCGCCGTCCCGGAAATTGTCGAGGCCAAGGACCATGCCCTTGCCCGGGCGGCCGAACCGTTTCTGGGCCGGGCGGGCTACGTCGCGATCACCGTCGCCGCGCTCTTCTCGATCGCATCGGCGATCAATGCGACTCTGTATGGCGGGGCGAACGTCAGCTACATGGTCGCCCACAAGGGTCACCTGCCCGCTTTTTTCGAACGCAAGGTCTGGCAGGAAAGCAAGGCCGGACTTTATGTCACCTCCGGCGTCGTGATCGTGGCCGCGAACCTGCTGCCCCTCGATGAGATCGCGGCCGTGGGCAGCGCCCTGTTTCTCGTGATCTACGGCGTGGTCAACCTCGGGCACCTGAGGATCCGTCGCAAGACCGGGGGGAAGGCGTGGTGGATCGTCGCGGCGATCCTAAGCTGCCTCGCGGCTTGCGTGCTCCTGTTGGTGAAGAGTTGGCATGAATCGCCGCTGGTGGTGGTCATTTTCGGGCTGATGATGGGTGGTGCCTTTGCCTTTGAGATTCTGTTCCGCCGATTCGGCAATCATCCCATGGAAACGATGTCGCAGGAGTGGTCCGAGGATGAGAAGGAGGATGAGAACCCCTGACCCGACCTGCAGTCGCGCCCAACTCCACGGGTGATCTCAGCGCCATACCGCAACAAGGGGCTGATGACTCCCAGCCACCGGTTTCAGCGCCGCCGGGCCAGCACCACGGCATAGGCGATCCAAAGGCCCAGGACGGTTGCCGCGATTCCGAGGGCGGCACCGGCTCCGAGCCCTGCCGTGACAGGGACGGCGAAGGCGGTCACCAGCCCGCCTCCCATGAAAGGTTCGTAAAAGGGCTGCTTCTCCGAGTAGGCCTGCCTCGCTTCGGTGCGTTGTTTGGGGTCGGCGACCCGGATCAGGAGCAGGCCGGTGGCAGTGGTCGCCGTGCCGCCACCGAAATCACCGAGCCCATAAGCGTGCCACGGCTTCTGATAGACCCGTGGACCGAGGAGGAAAAACACCGCCAGATTCCAGCCGAGCCCGGCCAGACACAGCGCAAGCGTGGAGATCCAGTACTCCGCCACCACCGCAAGCGCCAGGGTTGCCAGCGCGCTGACGATGACCACATCCAACGCCAGTCCGGAAAGCGCGTCCACCAGCGGGCGACGGATGAGCCGGTCCAGCCGGGATGCCTGGAACAGCAACTGCGCTCCGAACCCGACGAGCAGGACCACCGAGAACAACGGGATGTAGGGAGTGTAGAGCGGTCCGGCACCCGGCCGCAGCAGCCCTTCCACCCATTCGAGGCCGGAACGGATCCCGTAGCCGCCCAGGATGACCAGCGCCACCAGCGCAAGATGCATGGTGAGTTGGCCGGTGAGTGGACTCATCTCGACGGGTGCTTCCTTCTCTTCGTTCTCCGGGCTCCCGCCGGGTTGGTCCGGTGTCGACTCGATCGGGTGATGTTTTCCAAACCAAGTCGCCAGAAGCGGGCCGACGGTGCAACCGCCGATCACGCCGAATGTTGCCAAGGCGTAGGCCACCGTCTTGCCGTCGGGAAACCCGAAGCCAGCGAAGGTATCCTGCAATCCCGCGGCGGTACCGTGCCCTCCTTGGAACCCGATCGCGATGGTCAGCCCGGCCAGCGAATCCGTTTCGACGAAGGGCGCCAGAACGAGCAGGACGAGAACCAGTCCGACGACATACTGCCCCCACGCGTAGACATGGCCCATCACGATCTGAGGGCGGGCGCGCTGCCAGATCATGGAGAACGGTTCAATCCGTCGGCCCAGCATCAGGCAGGCAAACACGACGTTGATGAACAACCCGGGCAGTTCCCCGAGCGTGCCATAAATCTGACGGACAAAGCTTGCGTCGGCCGCCAGAGGATTGATCTGCGGGCCGATTGCCAACCCGAGCATTCCCCCGAGGACCGCCCCGGGCAGGAAGACGTTCCGGAGTCCGGGCACCAGCAACCGCAGGGCCTCCCCGAGCAGCGCCAAGCCGGCGGCGAGCCCGATCGTGACCAGGACGAAGGATGCTTCTTGCATGAGTCGATGAGCGCCTGCGGCGGCCGGAACTTCCCGCCACGGAACCGTTCACGAGAACGATCGCATCAAGATGACTGCGACGAGGCCGATCACTGCCAGCCAGAAGAATGCTCCGACGCCGATCTCCACGGCGTGCCGCGTCCGGGTTTCTCCGGGAGTCTCGGATTGTTGACGCAGCTCTTCTTCGATGAGCCCACGGGGCTGCCGGGGCGGAATGATGGACAGCAGAATCAGCGCGAGCAGAATGGTGGCCGTGAAGGGGGCGGTCCAATAGATCCCGAGGAAGGGGGGTCCAACCGGTTCGATCCAAAGGGTCGCGGCCCAGCCGAAGAGCAGGAATATCGTGAAGAAGAAGACGAGCCCGGCTGCGATTCCAGGTCCGCGTCGACCCATGCCGATGAATACGGCGGAAGCGATCAGTGCCAGGGCGATGACAAAGAAGATTTCGTTCATGACGGTTTGGTGGAAGGACTTGGTCCGGCAGCGTCAGGGGCTACCGGTGATTCAAGGGTTGAGCGGAAATGAAGAGGACGAATGATGCGACGCAACAACGGCAGCCGGGACCCGGCTGCCGTTGTCGGGACTTGGTGCATCAGGAGTCCGAGTCGCCCGAGGAGTCCTCAAGGGTGACGATGGTCTCGGCCATCAGCTCACGTTTTTCCCAGGTGTCGACGTCGATGTCGCCGGTCACGCTGACGCGGTCACCGACTTCAATCTTCTGGAAGCCCTCGTCGTCCATCGGGTTGTAAGACATCATGATCGTATCGACACGCATCTCGCGCGGGCCGGTGTCGATGGTGAACTCCCGTCCGTCGACCGAGGCGACCTCACCGGTCAACTTGAGGTCGTAGTCAACGACCGTCACGGTCGCCGCCGCCGGCAAGGTTTCCTCATCGGCGCTGTTGGCGTAGAAGAAGGTATTCAGACCCTTCACATAGACGCTTCCCGCCTCGATGGAGGTGGTCTCAAGAAAGTCGTCGTCGACACGTCCGTAGACGGTCACGTCGTCTCCCTCCAGTAGCTTGTAGCCGTCGGCATCAAGGTCCCAGTCGTCCATTTCGACCGTCACGAGACCCTCGCCGTAGTCGAGGTTGAATGCGTCGGGGCCGACGGTGGTCACGGTGCCGCTGATGCTGATCCAGCTGCCGTCCTTCTTGTTGTACGGATTCTCTTCGGCAAAGGCCGGAAGCATTCCGGCGCACAGTGCGGTTGTTAGCAGGATTCTTGTATTCTTCATGTCTGTTGCGTCGTTTGTTGCTTGTCGTCGATGGTGCCGGCGGCGGGCCGCTCGATGAGGAAGTGGCTGCCGCAGCGCCGTCGCCATGACGGTTTTTTTCTATCACCGGTTCGTGACACGAGAAATCGGTGTCCAGCACACACGGCTCTCCGAGGTTCTCAGGTGGTCCGTACGAAAGATCACTATCATCGCGACCGCGATGGATCGGACTTTTGTTTCCGATCCCATTTCTTCCCACCCGCTGCTCCCGGCGATCGTACAAGAATCCCGTACGTGGTCTTGTTTGAATGCGCAGGGGCGGACTGTGGTTTGACCAATTTACGATACGGAAAAGTCATTCAGACTCTTGGGCAGGTCGCGGCGATCGCACGGAATGGAATTCGTGCGTGAAAGCTTCGCGAAAACTGAAGAATCATGAACAGAAAACAGACAATGGACGGCAGGAATTCAGACGCGGCAGCTTTCGTGAAGCGGATACTCGGCTGTCTCGGATGCCTGGCAGGGATCATCACCATGGCCGGTTGCCACACTGTCGAGGGCGTCGGAGAAGACGTGCAACACGCCGGGTATCACATCGAGGAAGCCGCCGAGAGGGTCGGCGACTGACAAGACCGCCTCATTCCGATCATTTCGAATCACCAGCAGAAACCAATAACACCAAAACACGCAACATCATGAACACCGACATTCTCAAGGGCCGATGGAAGGAACTCAAAGGGGAGGTAAAGTCCCGCTGGGCCAAGCTGACCGACGACGACCTCAAGCAGATCGATGGCAAATTCGACAAGCTGGTCGGCACCCTCCAGAAGCATTATGGAAAGGGTCGCGACGAGACCGAGAAGGACGCGCGCGACTGGATCGAGGCGCGGGGGTCATCCCTCGGTGGTCCCGGAGGCGTCCGATCCATGTGAACTTCGGGCATCCCGCCCGTTCCGTCCCGTCCACACACCCGTCCCTTCCCGGCAGCGGCTTGAAACGGCTTGGCATGAGATGAGTTCTGATCATCGCAGTCGACCTGCCGGGGGTGGTGGGGACCGGGGAATTCGGATCCTTCTGGCGGATGACCATCCCGAAGTCCGCATCGCGCTGAAGCAGATGCTCTCGAAGTGGGCGGATTTCGAGGTTGTAGGCGAGGCCCGGGACGGCAGGGAGGCCGTGGAGGAGTGCCGGAGGCTCCTGCCCGACGTCGTAATCATGGACGTCTCAATGCCCGAAATGAACGGGATTGAGGCGACCTGGAGAATCTCCGAGTGCTGCCCCGACGTGGGGGTTCTCGGCTTATCGATGTACGACAGCGAACCGATGCTGCGACGAATGATGGAACGCGCGGGTGCCAGGGCCTTCGTCGTGAAGTCGGCACCTGCCTCGGTCATTCGCGAAACGGTCCGCTCGGTTGCCCGGAGCGGGTCTGAGTGATCCCACAATTCTCCAGGCGCGTCCATTGGCAGCGGGCCCACAACCGGCGGTTTGGTTGAGGCAACCACGGGTGAACTGCGAGGTTCACCAGCGCACGATGGGGAACTCGGGACTTTCAATGAGCAATTCAAGACCTAGAACGAGGGGGTGATGTCGGAGAACGGTGAGCTGGGGCCCTCACGCGGGGAGTTGCAGGTGCTCAACGAGAAGCTGAACTCCGCCAACGCCCAACTCATGGAGAAGGTCGATGAGCTGAGATGGCTCAACAAGGATCTCCACAGCTTGCTCGAAAGCGCCGGGATCGTTGCCATCTTCCTCGACACGGGTCTCCGGATCCGTCGGTTGACTCCGACAGGTGCCAGGCTGCATGACATCATCCCGCCGGACGAAGGCGAGCCGATCAGCGAACTGGCCACGCGGGCCAATGATCCCGAGCTCGTCGACGACGCGAGGAGCGTGCTTGAAACCGGCGTCCCGGTCGAGTGCGAGGTCCGCAACGCGGGCGGCCGGAGCGTCACGCGCCGGGTCTTGCCGTGGCGCGCCGAGGGAACCAGGAGGAGGCAGGGCGTGGTGGTCACTTTCACCGACGTCACCCCGCTACGAAAAGTCGACCACCGGTTGGAGCAGCGCGAGCAGGACCTCCGGCAGCTCACCGACGCCATTCCGGTGCTGGTCGCCGAAGTGGACCGCAATCTCACCTACCGCTACTGCAACGCGCGCTACCGCGAGTGGTTCGGGCTCGAACGTGGGGAGGTCATCGGTCGCAAGCTGGAAAATGTGCTCGGCAAGGAGGTCTTGGGCCGCCTCGAGCCCGAAATTCGCAGGGTGATGGCTGGCGAAAGCGTGTGCTTCGAGGCCGATCTTCCCTACCGGCACGGGCCGCCACGGCAAGTCCGGGTCCATTATATTCCCCGCATCGACCACGCCGGAGAGGTCCTTGGCTTCCATGCGATGATCGAGGACATCACCGAGCGCCGTGAGGCGGAAGAGCAGCTTGCGGAGGCGACCGACCGGCTCGAGGAGAAGGTCGCCGAGCGCACCGCCGTTGCCGAGGAGAAGGCGGCGGACCTGCGCCTGCTTGCCAGCCAGATGACCAACGCCGAGCAGCGTGCCCGCCGCAAGCTGGCCCGGCTGATCCATGACGACCTCCAGCAGTTGCTGGTGGCCGCCAAGATGAGATTGCCGGAGCCGGATCAGGTGCCTTCGTCCGGCGAGCTGGATTCGATATCCGAAATCCTCGACCAGGTGCTGCGGAAGTCCCGCATGATGGTGAGCGAGCTGAGTCCGCCGGTCTTGCGCGAGGGATCATTCACCGACGCCCTCGGCTGGCTTGCCCGCTGGATGGAGGAACATCACCGGCTCGACGTGCGGATCCGGTTCGAGGGAGACCTCGACGAGATGGGTGAGAACCTGCGGACGCTGCTCTTTTGTTCCGTGCGCGAGCTCCTCTTCAATGCTGCCAAGCACGCCGGAGGCTCGCCGGCGTGGGTCTCGGTCAGCCGCAAGGGGGGCTCCCTTCTTCTTGAAGTCGAAGACGAGGGCAAAGGTTTCGATCCCGCGGAGATCCGGAAACAAAGTGACGGTTTCGGACTCTTCAACACGCGTGAGAGGATCGAGGCCTTCGGGGGCAGCATGGAGATCGAATCCGCTCCCGGCGAGGGGGCACGGTTCCGGATCCGCGCGCCTCTCGTTTCCTCGGAACCCAGGGCGGATGAAAGGTTTACCGCTGACAACTCGCGCAAAACCCGGGGCCGCCGCCGCTCCATGCCTTCCGGAGGGGTGCTCCGTGTGCTTCTGGCCGACGACCACCAGATGGTGCGTGAGGGCATCGCCCGGCTATTGTCGGCCGATTCGAGAATGGATGTCGTCGCTGAGGCTTCGAACGGCGAAGAGGCCATCGAGCTGACCCGTCGGCTTCGACCGCACGTCGTCATCATGGACATCTCGATGCCCCGGCTCAACGGCATCGAGGCGACCCGGCAGATTGCCGAAAAGATGCCGGAGGTCGTCATCATCGGTCTTTCCCTGCACGATCGCGCCGAGTTGGGGGAGGTGATGATCGAGGCCGGTGCCTCTCATTTCCTGAAGAAGGACGCGGACGCCGGAGGCCTGATCAAAACGATTCTCGATTCCTTCGACGGGGGTGAGTCCGGATGAGGCCTGCGCTGCCGCGGAATGGCACCACGATTTCCTTCAGTTCGAGAGGTCGGCAGCCACCCAGTGATGGGCCTCCTCGCGCTGGTCCGGCCCGAAGAATTTGACCTCCGCCTTGGTGAAGGGCTTGCAGAACAGGGCCATGCCGCGTTCCCAGGCTTCGTCCCCGACGATGGCAATCCGTTCGATGTCGGTGAAGTGCTTGATGTCGAACTTGATGTCCTCCCAAAGGCCGCCGGTATCCCATCCGTTGAAATTCTCCAGTTCGACCACCAGTCGAATCTTGCCGTGAGTCCGGATGAGCCGCTCGACTTCCGGGACGAAGGTCTCGTAGTCGCCCTTGTCGAGCTGGCCCTGAATGCCGACGGACAGGATTCTCCCGCCACGGGTTTCGGTCAGGCGAAGTGCTTTGGATTCAAGAGTCATGGAATTGGTTGGTTGGTGTTAGCGACCTGACTTGGGACGCCGTTCGGGTCTGCGGCGACGTTGACGGGTTCGTGGATTTGCGGGGTGTGCGCAGCTGAAAAGCCAGGCATGAAACGAGCGGCGGATGAAGCAGGCGGAAGGCATTGGGGAAAGGGGTATGGGGAACGGGAGATCCCGACCGCGGAGTGCGCGGCCGGGATTCCGGTCGGGTTGGAAATCCGGCCGATGCAATCGACCGGGCCGGGATCTGGGCTCAGCCATTGTTGGAGAGCGTGATGATCGTGTCGGCAACGAGGTCGTATCCTTCGAGGAAGTCCTTGTCGAAACGGCCGCTGACGCTGACGCGGTCACCCACTTCGATCTTCTGGAATCCTTCGTCATCGAGCGGATTGTAGGACATGTCCTCGGTTTCGACCGTGATGAGGGTGGATCCGGCCATCATCTGGAACTCGTCGTCCTCGGTGATCGCCGTCACATTCCCCTGGAGAACCGTGGCGACACCGTCAATCGGGGTCTTCACGGAAACGAAGGCCTCCTCATCGGCGGCGCTGGCGTAGTAGTAGGTGTTGATGGAATCAACATACACGCTGCTACCTTCGATCGTGCGCTTCTCGAACAGACCATCGTCGATCTTTCCGGTCACCGTCACCTTGTCTCCGGTGACGAGCTTGTAGGCATCGGCGTCGGCATCCCAGTCGTCGAACTCGACGGTGATCGTTCCCGAATCATACTTGAGGTCGAAGGTCGAGGGCGTCACATCCGTGACTTCGCCCGAAACACTCACCCAGCTGTCTTCCGGTGCGGTCTGCGGGTTGGCAGCCAGCGCCGTGGGGGCTCCGACGAGCAGGGATGTCGTGGCGGCTGCGGTGGTCATCAGTTTCATTTTCTTCTTCATGGCTATTTCAGGTTGTGGGTTTCCGGCCCGGAGGGGCCGGAGCAAGTCCACCGGGGGAACTTTCTTCCGTCCGGTTCCCGGCGGTGAATGCCGGGGGCTTGCGGGTTCGTGTTCAGCATAAGGCCACCGTTGGTGAGTGAAATCGGGGAGCACGCAGTGGCACTTTAGTGACCAAACCGCCCGTGCGTACGAAGAATCACTAGGGGTGCTCTGGTTGGGGTTCGGCAGGAGGGCCCCGGCGGGGGTTTGAAACTATAGTCTTGGCCGATACACCATGACTTGGGCATTGTTGGGGCCCCTGGCTTGCCCCCTTCCCATCCCCGGTCATGACCACCGTATTCATCGTTGACGACCATTCCCTTCTCCGGGACGGATTGATCCACCTTCTCGAAGGCGAGGAAGGATTCGAGGTCTGTGGACAGGCGGGGACCGGAGGCGAGGCGCTGGCGGAAATCCCGAAGTGTCGGCCGGATCTGGTGCTTCTCGACATGTCGTTGCCCGACAGCAACGGCCTCGAGTTGCTGAAGGATCTGCTCGCCCTGTGTCCCGAGGTCCGGGTGCTCGTGCTTTCGGTGCATGACGAGGCGCTCTACGCGGAGCGGGTGATCCGGGCGGGAGCCCGCGGCTATGTCATGAAGGGAGCTCCGAAGAGCCAGCTCGTGGGAGCGATGCGCAGGGTGCTGGAGGGGCAGATCGCGCTGAGTGTCGAGGCATCTTCGCATATCCTCGGCGGTCTGTCCGGCGGCGGGGCGCACAACTCCAAGACGGGTATGCAGAGCTTGACCGATCGGGAGTTCGAGGTGTTCGAGTTGATCGGCCGGGGAGGGGATGCCCACGAGATTGGAGACAAGCTCGGCATCAGCTCACGGACCGTCGATGCCCACCGCACACACATCCGCGAGAAACTCGGCCTCGCCGATTCGGCGGAGTTGATGCGCTACGCGGTCCGCTGGGTGGAAACCGGAGAGCATCCGGACGCGGGATGAAGTGGGATGCCGGAGCTTGTCCCTGCCGGGGCAGTTGCGGAGCAGTGAGCGGTTGTGGGAGTCGATGGAGTTCGCGTCCCGCCCCGCGGCCATTTCCGTGAGTATTCGTCTTTGCTCCGCAATCCGGCCCGGGGGCAAATGACCCGATTGGGCTTGGCTTGGGCGGGTTTCCGGGGTCTTTTCCCTGCGCCTATGAGTTCCCCGCACGAGGCCATTGCCGGTCGATACGAATCCAAGCTGGATAAGCCGGAGTATGTTCACAGCCTCTTCGAGCGCGGAGCACCGCACTACGAGACCATTGGCAAGGTCGGGTTTTTCGGGACCGGCCATGTTTACCGGCGGGCGGCGCTGAAGCGCGCGGGTCTCGAGCCCGGAATGAAGGTGATCGATGTGGCATGCGGCACCGGCGCGGTGACCCGGGCGGCGATTGAACTGGTGGGGAAAACGGGATCCGTGCTCGGCGTGGATCCGAATGCCGGGATGATGGCGGAGGCCAGGAAATACAGCGACATCGAGTTCAAGGAGGGCAACGCCGAGAACCTGCCGGCCGGGGACGAGAGCTTCGATTTCCTGTCCATGGGATACGCCCTGCGTCACGTCGACAACCTGCTGGACACCTTCCGCGAGTACCACCGGGTTCTCAGACCCGGCGGGAAAATCTGCATTCTGGAAATCACCCGTCCGAAGAGCAAGGTCGGGCTGGCGTTTTCGAAGTTCTACTTCAGGGACCTCATTCCGGCGGTTTCCAAGCTGGTGACCGGGAGTGAAGACGCGCGGGAAATGATGGTCTACTACTGGGAGACCATCGATGCCTGTGTGCCACCGGCGGAGATTCTGGAAGCGATCGATGCGGCCGGTTTCAGGGACGTGAAGCGTCGGGCGGATCTGGGCATTTTCAGCGAGTATCAGGCGGTGAAGTGAGCCCGTCCCGGGCGACCGGAATGACCTCCTTCGATGGAAGGTTCGGGGGCGAATCGGCGTTATGCTGCTGAATGCCCATGAAAACAATCGTTCCGGCCCTCGCTCTCCTTTGCCTCCAGGCACTCCCATGTCCCGGGGAGGAATCCTTCTACAAGGAACCCGCGCTCTTTTCCACCCGGCCCGGCGAGGAGAAGTCCCTCCAGACGATCGATCGCTTCGGGCCGGTCGGCATGGGGATCGAGTTGATCCAGCCGGCCTTCACGATGCGGATCAAGAATATCGAGGAAGGCTCGCCTGCGGCCGCGACCGGCAAGCTGGAGAAGGGGCAGGTCATCGAGTCGATCAATGGCCAGGTCCTCAAGGACATCGATCCCCGGATCCAACTGGCCGGGATTCTTGGGGAAGCGGAGGCGAGCAACGGCAAGCTGGAGTTCAAGATCAAGGATCAGTCCGAGCCGGTCGTGGTGACGCTGCCGGTCCTGGGGGCCTATAGCGAGAGCTGGCCGCTGGATTGCCCGAAGTCGGACAAGATCGTGCGGGGCCTCGCCGACTACATCGCCAGCCCGGAAGGCAACAAGGGAATCGGGGACATCGGGATGACCTTCCTGCTTTCGACCGGTGACGAGAAGGATCTCGCGGTCGTGGGCGAGTGGGCCCGAGGTGCGAAGAACCCGAGCAACTACGCCTGGTTCCTGGGTTTCGGCGGGGTGCCGCTGTGCGAATACTATCTGCGCACCGGCGATGCCGAGGTGCTGCCCAACATCCAGAAGTGGGTCGATAGCGCCGTGGCGGGCCAGTACAACGATGCCTGGGCCGGTCGCGGCGGCGTGCCCAGCGTGACCTACGGCATGGGCCATCTCAATGCCGCCGGTACGGCGGTGGTGACCTTCCTGCTGCTGGCCAAGGAGTGCGGGGCGGATGTTCCGGAGCACGCCCTGCTCGGAGCGCTGCGCCATTTCTACCGCTATTCCGGCCGGGGTGGTAATCCCTATGGCGACGGCCGCCCCGAGTGCGGATTCGTGGACAACGGCAAGAACGGCAACCTCGCCTTCGCGATGGCGGCGGCGGCGGCGCTGACGCCCGACGGTGAGAACTCGGTCTATGCCGCCGCCCGCGACGTCAATGCCAAGACCTCCTTCTACACCACGTCCTTCATGCTTCACGGGCACACCGGCGGGGGCATCGGGGAGATCTGGCGGAGTTCCTCGATGGGGCTGATGCGCGACAAGCAGCCGACGCAGTACCGCGACTTCATGGACCAGCGGCGCTGGCACTACGAGCTTTCCCGCCGCCATGACGGCTCGTTCGGAATCCTCGGAGGAGGCGGCTACGACGTCGAGAAGTGGGGCGTCGCCTACGGCTGGGCCTACACCGTGCCCCGCAAGAAACTGCGGATCTTCGGCGCGCCGCCGACGAAGTATTCGAAGCCCTACAAGCTGCCCGAACAACCCTGGGGTACCGAGGCCGACAACGACTTCCTGTCGCTTGAAGCGGTCCCGGATGCCGAGGGCAAGAAGGCGGACCTGTCCGGCGAGACGCTTGCGACCGCTGCGAGCATCCCCTTCCTGCGCAAGTTCCACGGGCCCGGGACCGTCAGCGACGAGCTGATCCGCTACTACATCCACCACCAGGATTACGTCATCCGGCAGATCGCCGCGGCCAAGGTGCTGGGCGTCAACCGCGGCTACATCGGCTGGCGGGAACCGGGAGGAGAGGCGCGACCGGAGCTGATGATGGAGTTCCTCCAGTCCAAGTCGCCGCGGATCCGCCGGGCGATGTTCTCGGCCCTCGATACCGCCCTCGTGAAGGAGAAGATGACCGACCTGCTCACCGATGAGGTGATCGACCTCGCGGTCAAGGCCGTGGCGGACCCCGAGGAATCGTGGTGGGTCAAGGATGCCTGCCTGCACGTGATCGGCCGGGCACCGGCCGACAAGGTGGTCCCGCATGTCGACCTGCTGCTGTCCTATCTCGACCATTCCGAGTGGTGGCTCCGGAATGCGGCGATGATGGCGCTGACCCCGGCGGCGGCCGACGAGAGGACCTACCGCAAGGTGCTTCCGCCGATCGGCGAACTCATCCGCACCAACCAGCGCTCGGCGCTCACGCTCGGTCTGTTGCACCCGATCCGGGACAGGCTCCGCGAGGCCGCGCCCGAAGTGCAGCAGCTGGCGGTCGAAACGCTCGAGGAAAGCTACACCGGCTACGCGGGGGTGAAGACCGCCCCGGGCGGCCAGGACATCGCCTCCACGCTCGATTCGCATCTGGAATACATCGCCGGATCGCTGGCGGACGTGCCGGGCGGTCTCGACGTGCTCTACCGGATCGCCCGGGAGCGCTATCCGGACGAGATCCTTCCCTACAAGGAGTTCTTCCTGGCCGCGGATCCAAGCCAGTTCGGACCGGAGCTGAAGAAGGCGATCACGCCGATCATCACCGACGAGTTGATCCCGGAATTCGTCGGGCGAAACCGCAAGCGGCTCGGTCCGCTGGCCGCCCTCGAGGTGCAGAACATCGTTTGTGGGGGACGCAGCGACCCGATGGACCAGCTCGTCGGGCTCCATGAGCGGGCGGGGAACTCCGACTACGACTGGCGGATGTTCCTTGATCTCCACGAGGCCGAATGGGCCTACCACACCTTCGATCCGATTCCGTCCGAGCAGGTTCCCTTTGACCAACTGACCTGCCGCTACCGCCCGGTGACCCTGCCGAAGGGCATGGAGGCCTGGTTCAGCCGGGATTTCGATGCCGCTGCCGCCGGGTGGAAGACCGGGCGGTCTCCCTTCGGAAACTACATGGGGAAGATCCCCGACGGACCGTTTTCGAAGTGTTCGGACCAGTGTGTCGGCCCGGTCTGTTTCGGGGCGACCCCGATCCATACCCTGTGGGACAAGGAGGTGCTTCTCATGCGCGGGACCTTCGACGTGCCGCCGCTGAAGGACGGGCACCGCTACCGGATGCGGGTCAATCACGCCGTGCACGTGGGCAACGGCAACGGTTACGGCATCTGGATCAACGGCAAGCCGTTCATCGAGCACGACAGGACGATCAACCGCGGTGGAGGCGAACAGCCCTACGGTGCCTTCGTGACCAAGGAATGGGTCGACGAGTTCAACAAGGGCGAGGTGACCATCGCGCTCAAGAGCTTCATCCGCTACAACGACAAGCGCGACGCGAAGCCGACGGAGCGCATCCCGCAGGGGCGGATCAGCCTGATCCTTGAGGAACAGAAACTCCCGCCGACCGGCGACGATCTGGTCCGCAAGTCGGCGACCGTGGTGCCGATGCTTTCGACCGAGTGGCAGGCGGCGCAGTTCTCGGACAGCGACGAGGAGCGGGAGAATGCGCCGATGTTCCGTTGGGACGGCGAGTTCGTGGCGAATCCGGGCGTGATGGATTCGTGGAAGCTGATCGGCGAGGTGCCGACGATCGACGAGTTCGACCCCGGGAAGCCCCGCAATCCCCGGAACCCGGCCTTTGGCGACATCACCCTCGGGAATGGCGGAACCACGGATGATCCGATCCGGATCTGGTCCGGTGACCACTTGATGGACCTCGAGCGCTACCAGGCGCTGCGGATGAAACCGAAGACGGTGAACGGCACCGACTACCTCTTCATCGAGAGGGGTGACTTCAGCAACCGGCACAAGGAGGGCTGGAGTTCGCCCCTGCTGGTGTTCGAACGCGACTGAAGCACGCTTCAACGAGACCATGAAAGCGATCTCCTCAATGGCCCTTGTCGGCCTCATGCTTGCCGGACCTTCTGCCGCCGCGGAAGACCTCGACGGTGCCAACGGGCACATCTTCAAGGTGGATGTGGCGGCAAAGTCCTTCGAGCTTCTCAAAGAGACGGAATACGACCCGAAGACGGAGGCCGCGAAGTCGCGGTTCACCATCCACTGGACCGATGAGACCCAGGTTGTGGAACTCGGAGAGTGGAAGAGCTTCAAGGAGCTGGAGGGACCGGCGCTGGCAACCTTCCAGGGCATCGATGGGGCGAACCGGAAGGCGGTGGCGGCGGGGCAACCCTTCGTCGCCCGGGTGGCGACGATTTTCCTTGGAGCCGATCGCGGTGCCAAGACCGGGGTCTCCGCCGACGGAAACGAAGTGACCGGATGGTTCAAGGCCGGGACGGACGATGCGGCGCGCGGCGGCGTGCTCAAGGTGGACGGGAAAAGCCTGCCCGTCTCACTTCGCGACCGGAACTGGCGGATTTTCGTCCGTGAGCCGCTCGAGCCCGCGGCCCTGGCCGAGGGTTTCTGGAGGGCGACGGTTCATGGGGCGCCGGGCGAAGAGCGCGTTGTGGCCGACAGGCTCGAAGTCGAGCCGCTGCCCGACCCGCGGGCGACCGACGATCCGGATCTGCCGCGGGTGCTGGTCATCGGCGATTCGATCAGCATGAACTACCACGACGCGGCCAAGGCGGCCCTGAAGGGAATTGCCAACTACCACCGGATCGAGGGCAATGGCGGGCCAAGCACGCGGGGCGTGACCAATGTCGAGCTGTGGCTCGGTGAATACGAGGACGAGGGATTTGGATGGGATGTCATCCAGTTCAACCACGGGCTCCACGACCTCAAGCAGGTCTACGACGGGGAGAGCGACAGCTTCGGGGCCTATTCGGTGCCCAAGGCCGACTACCAGGCCAACCTCGAGAAGCTGATCACGAGCCTGCGCAAGACCGGGGCGAAACTGATCTGGTGCTCGACCACTCCCGTGCCCAACAACCGTCCGGGCCCGTACGCCCGCCGCAAGGGGGCGGCGAAGGAATTCAACGAAGCCGCGCTGGGGGTGATCCAGCGCCACCCGGACATCATCGTGACCGACCTTTACGGTGTCATTGAGGCATCGCCGGTCTTCGACAACTGGCGCAAGCAGAACGATGTCCACTTCTACAAGGACGAGGAGCGGAAGGTGCTCGGCGAGGCGGTGGCCGCGGGAATCAAGAAGGCGCTCGAGTAGGGGGGGGAGGTCAGACGCTCTTGTCTGACTCCATCTCGCGACCGTTTCGTCAGACAGGAGTGTCTGACCTCCTCTCTACTTCTGCCACGGCACCGCGCCGGCCTTCTGGATGTGGCTCATGAGCTTGTTGTGGAGCTTGCTCGCAATCTGGCCCTCCGCCGGCTTCGGATTCTCCTCGAATGGATCGGCTTCGAGGTCGACGAGTTGCATCGGCTCCATCGGCGTGTTCTGCAGGAGTTTCCATTTGCCCTGGCGAATGGCGTAGTAGGCGCGGCCCTGGTGGTGGCCGCCTTCACGGCGCACCCAGATCATGGTGCGGTCCGGGTCACCGGCTTCGCCTTTGAGCCAAACAGGAGCGAGGCTCTGGCCATCGATCTCGTGCTCGACCAGGATCTCGGCGATCTCGCAAAGGGTGGGGAGCAGGTCCATGGTCATGCCCGGGGTAGCGCTGCGTTTTCCGGCGGGAATCCGGTCGGGCCAGACCACGCAGGTGGGCACCCGGATGCCGCCTTCCCAGTGGTCCTGCTTGCCGCCGCGCAGCGGCAGGTTGCGCTGGGCGTGGGGGATCGAACCGCCGTTGTCGGAGGTGAAGATCACGAGCGTGTCCTTGCTGAGCTTCAGTTCCTCAAGGGCATCGAGGACCTTGCCGATCTCGTGATCGGTGTGCTCGACGAAGGCGACGTTCCTCGCGCGGGCGGGATCGATGCCCTGCTCGCGGGCCAGGACCTTGTCCTCCCATTCCACGGGTGGCTGGATGGGGAAGTGCGGGGCGTTGTAGGCGAGGTAGAGGAAGAAGGGCTTCTCCGGTTGCTTGGATCGCTCCTTGAGATAGTCGATCGACCAGCGGGTGAAGACCTCGGTGGCGTGCCCTTCCGCGGTGATGGTTTCCTTGTTGAGGCGCATCCAGTTCACCCCGCCGCGGAGGTGGGTGTAGTAGTCGTTCATCATGTCCCCGAGGAAGCCGTGGAAGTGGTCGAAGCCACGGTCGTTGGGCAGGTTGGGGGAGTCGTAGCCGAGGTGCCACTTGCCGATCAGGGCCGTGTGGTAGCCTCCCGTCTTGAGAAGCTCGGGCAGGGTGGGACCGGAAGGCCGGAAGTAGCCCCAGCTTTTCGGGGCATCCTGCCGGATCACCCCGGGAGCCCCGACGAGGTCGGGATAGCGCCCGGTCATCAGCGAGGCGCGGGTCGGCGTGCAGACGGTGCAGTTGGCGTAGAACTGGTCGAAGCGGGTGCCGGCTTGCATCAGGCGGTCGAGCCGCGGCGTCCGCATGTCTTTCGCGCCGTAGCAGGCGAGGTCGCCGTAGCCGAGGTCGTCGACGAGGATGACGATGATGTTGGGCGGCCGGGCCACGGCGGCGGTGATCAGAGCGATGAGGGCAAGAAACAGGCGGGGCATGGGGGGAGACTGAAGGAAGGGCCCTCGGGCTGGCAATGGCGCTTTCGAGCTCCCCCCACGACTTGCAAAGGCCACCCGGCGGTGAAAGAGGAGGGCCGCCGCGACCGTCAACTGTGCCTTCCGGCAGCCGGCCTGCCCGGGGTCCTTTCCATGAAGCTCTCCCAATCCCATCATTGCTCGCTAATCTGCTGGTTCCTCCTCGCCATGGCCCCGCCTCTGGTCACGGCCCTGCCGGCAGAGAAGGCGGCTCCCGCCAAGATCGAGGGAACCGCCAGCGAGGAACCCGTCGAGTTGGTCGATGCCGACAAGGCGATCCTGGCGACCATCACCTATCCCGAGGGGATGGAGGCCGGCGTGTTTGCGCGGCAACCGGACGTGCTGAATGCCACGGCAATCTCGATCGACGAGCAGAACCGTCTGTTTGTCGCGGAGACGCACCGCTTCGGCCGGGGGATCGAGGACAACCGCCGGAACTGGCACTGGCTGCGGGATGAAGTGGGACTGCGCACCACCGCGGATCGCCTCGCGCTCTACGAGAAGTACGCCGACAAGAAGGAGCCCGGCTACTACACGAAGCATGCCGAGAAGATCCGCGTGCTGGAGGATGCCGACGGCGATGGGAAGGCGGACAAGTCATGGTTGTATGCCGACGGCTTCAAC
Source organism: Haloferula sp. A504 (assembly GCF_044385805.1). NCBI lineage: Bacteria > Pseudomonadati > Verrucomicrobiota > Verrucomicrobiia > Verrucomicrobiales > Verrucomicrobiaceae > Haloferula > Haloferula sp. A504. The sequence continues at coordinate 3,854 of NZ_JBISBU010000055.1, read as the reverse complement.
GACCCGCTCGACGGCACCGCTGCCGGCATCATGGCGGCCAACGGCAAGGTCTACTTCGCCTGCATCCCGCATGTCTGGATGCTCGAGGACAAGGATGGGGACGGGGTGTCCGACGAGCGAACCTCCTTGCAGGACGGCTACGGGATCAGCGTCAGCTTGAGCGGTCACGACCTCAACGGCTTCGCCTTCGGGCCGGACGGGCGCATCTATTTCACCATCGGCGATCGCGGCTACGACCTCGAAACCGCCGACGGGCGTCATCTCTACGACCAGTATGGCGGCGCGATCTTCCGGATGGAACCTGACGGCGGTAATCTGGAGGTCGTCCATTACGAGTTGCGCAATCCCAAGGAGATCGCCTTCGACCGCTACGGCATGGCCTTTTCGGTCGATAACAACTGCGACTACGGCGACAAGGCGCGGGTGGTGCCGATGGTGGAAGGGGCGGTCTCCGGATGGAACCGCGGCAACCAGAACTTCCGCAACTTCCCGCACGCGATTGATGTGACCCCGAGGCACGACACGCCCTGGATGGCGGAGTCGTGGTGGGAGATCGAGGGCGAGAACCGTCCCCGGGCCATTCTTCCCCCGGCGGGGCACCTCAGCGTGGGACCGTCCGGATTGGCCTACAACCCGGGCACCGGGCTGGCGGAGCACTGGGACAACCGGTTCTTCGTCTGCGACTACCGGGGCGGGGAGAGCGAGGTGATCGCGTTTGAGATGGCACCGGCCGGTGCCGGCTTCGAAATCGCCGCCGCCGAGACCTTCATCAAGGGATTTCTGAACACCGATATCGAATTTGGATACGACGGGAAAATTTACGTAAGTGATTTTACTGGAGGGTGGCAGACCTACGAGTTTGGCACGATTTTCGTGTTTCACGATCCGAAGCAGACGGCCAAGCCGGTCGTCGAGGAAGTCCGCTCCCTGTTTGCCGAAGGCTTCGGGCATCGCCGCCCGGAGGCGCTCGCCGAGCTGATGAAGCATGAGGATCTGCGGGTGCGTCAGCGGGCCCAGTTCGCCCTCGCGGCCGAGGTGGCGAATCGTCCTCATTTCGTGAAGGCGACCCGCCCGGAGAACCCGCTCGTCACCCGCCTTCACGGTGTGTGGGGGCTCGGCCAACTGGCCCGGGTGCAGCAGGACAAGGCCTCGGTGGCCGCGCTCACGCGGCTGGCGGCGGACGACAGTTGGCGGGTGCGCGGACAGGTCGCCCAGGCGCTCGGCGACGCCCGCGCGCAGGCCGGCCGCGAAGTCCTGGTCGCCCTGCTTGATGATCCGCATCTCAATACCCGCATGCTGGCGTCCATCGCGCTCGGCAAGCTCGGCCACGCCGAGGACGTCCCGCACCTGATCAAGGTTCTTGAGGGCAACGACGGGGGCGACGCCTACCTGCGCCACGGTGCGGTGCACGGGATGCGGCTCATTGCCGAGGCGAATGGGACCAGCGCGGATCTTCTGCGATTCAAGGATCACGCCTCGGCCGAAGTCCGGCTCGGCCTCATCATCGCGCTGCGGCGCCTGGCTGACCCGGCCATCGCGCATTTCCTCGGGGACAAGGACCCCTCGCTGGTCATCGAGACCGTGCAGGCCATCAACGACGGCTACATCGATGGGGCCCGCCCGGCGCTGGCCGCGGCGACTCATCTGGTGGGCACCTCGACCACCCCGATCGACTACCGCATCATCAACTCCATCGTGCGGGTGGGTGAACCGGAGGGGGCGCTGGCGCTGCTGGCGATGGCGGAAGACGAGAGTCTTCCCGATGACACGCGCGTGGAGGCATTGTTTCAACTGAAGCGCTGGGAGAATCCACCGGCCGGGGATCCGACGACGGGCAAGATCCGCCCGATTTCCGGGGAACGGAGCCTGGATGCGGTGAGAGAGGCGATTGGCGCCGGTCTCCAGCGTCTGTTCAAGCATGCCGTGGGCATGGTCCTCGCCGAATCCTTGAACACCGGGGAATCCTTCGACGAGGCCCCGTCGCGAGCCATCCTCAAGGCGCAGTTCCTCAATGACGAGAACCTTCGCGACGTGCGCCTGGCGGCGCTCAAGAGCCTGCGCAAGGAGGTGACCCCCGAGTTGATCGGGATCCTCAAGCAGACCGTCCGGGCGGAGGAGCCCGAAGTGCGCCGGGCGAGCCTCCAGACGCTGGTGGAAGTGGCGCCCGATGAGGCCCTGGTCGAAGCCGCGGCGATGCTGGGCCGGGATGACGTCTTCGATGCGCAAGTGGCACTCAGCGAACTGGGCGGGCTTCCGGGTAGCGGGGCCGCGGCGGCGATCCTGGAGATGCTGGAAAAGCTCGACGAGCTGCCGCTGGCGATCCGGCTCGATGTGATCGAGGCGGCGGAGAAGCGTGACGAGGCGGAGGTCGGGGCCGCCTTGTCGGCCTACCGGGCCGGCCTGCCGTCCGACGATCCACTTGCCGAGTTCGAGCTCACCCTGGAAGGGGGCGACCCCGGCCTGGGGCGCCGGGTCTTCTACAATCATGGGGCCGCGCAGTGCTCCCGCTGCCACATTGCCAGTCCGCACCGCAAGGGCGGGGTGGCCGGACCGAGCCTGCAGGATGCCGGTACCCGGCATAGCGCGGCCTACCTCATGGAATCGCTCGTGGATCCCAATGCGCGAATCGCCTCGGGCTACGGCATGGTTTCCCTGAGCCTCAATGACGGCACCCTGGTCGGCGGCATGCTGCTCGAGGACGCGGACGACTTCGTGGCCATCGCCGATCCCGTGGACCAGGAGCGCACCGAGTATCCCCGGTCCGGGATCAAGTCGGTCTCCAGCGCCATGTCGACCATGCCGCCGATGGGCCAGATCCTGAGCAAGAAGGAGATGCGCGACCTCATCGCCTACCTCCGCACTCTCGAGTTTCCATGAGCCTGGATGCCGACATGGGTTTTCACCGAAGGTCGCAAAGTTCGCCAAGTCTCAAGAGTCTGACTGGATCGGAGGCCAGCTTGGAGGATTCCAACTTTGGATGAGAGGCCAAACGCTCCCAACGCATTCATTCTTCGCTTTCTTCGCGGTCTTCTGTTGAATTGATTTTCCCTTTCAGGACAGCCATTGATTTCCTCATGAAGCATCACCTGTCGCCGCGATCCTTCGTCTCCCTGGGTTTTCTCTTGTCCGCCACGGTCCTGACCGGTGCTCCGACGACCAAAGGGATCATTGAAGCTGGCAAGGAGGGAATGCCCGCCGATGCTGTTCAACTCGTCGGCCCCGAAGGGCACATGCTGATTCCCGAGAACGACAAGGTGAAGAACCAGTGGGTGTTCGAGGACGGGGTGCTGACCGCCTCGCCGAAATGGGACAGCCTGGTCACGCCGGAGAACTACCGGGATTTCCGTCTGCATGTGGAGTTCAACGTCAACGACCGGAAGGACGCGAAGAGTGCCGAGGAAAACGGCAATTCCGGCATCTACATCCAGCAGCGCTACGAGGTGCAGATCCTGAACTCGCACGGGGTGAGCGAGAAGGACTACAAGCCCAGCTACGCGGGGAGCCTCTACAAGCTGAAGAAGCCGGACAAACTCGTCTCACGCCCCGCCGGTGAGTGGCAAAGCTACGACATCGTCTTTCGCGCGGCCCGTTTCGAGGGCGGGGAGAAGACCGAGAACGCACGGATCACGGTCGTTCACAATGGCGAGGTCATCCACGACGACTACGAGATCCCCCGCAAGACCGGCGCCGGCAAGCCGGAGGGACCCGAGCCGGGCCCGATCAAGTTCCAGGGCCACCACAACCCGGTGAAGTTCCGCAACGTCTGGATCCAGAAGCTGGATCTGGAGTGACGGGTCGGGGAGGACCGCCGATCTCCGAATCGGCATCCCCTCCAGATTCCCAAAGATGCCGAT
>NZ_JBISBU010000054.1:0-35382 GCF_044385805.1 Haloferula sp. A504 | reverse complement strand
AGCTCCGTCACCGCCGCCGGAGCAGTCGGCCGAGCGAGTCCCTTACGGGCTCGCCCGCCTGCTCCGGACGGGTGTTGGAATGGTACCAGTCCCGTCGTTCGAGCATTGAGAGGGATCAGGCCTTAGAAAGGAGCATTGGATGTGGATGGTATCGGTCCGCGCATTTCGCAATTGCGACGGCGGTCATGGTAGTTTTGGGCGAAACGGTCCGACGCTTTCCTCCGGCTTCCTGAATCCGTGTCTTTCCGAGTTCCACTTTGCGGCGTGTCGCATGGTGTCGGCGATGGGGTTTCCGGTGAGGGTGATCTTGAGTTCGTCGGGGTGGGGTCTGCCGCGCTTGGCGTTGAAGCGGGGCTTTGCGGCAGAGCCAACCCGGCCGTAGCACCCCTCCGGGGTGCGATTTGGCGGTGGCGGGTGAACCGGGGGTGTTCCCCGCTGTCGCGGGTTCGACCCCCGGCTACCCTCCTGCGACGCCTCCGGCGTCCGCCAGTCGCCGACCATGCAAGGGGTCCCGACGTTCAAGCATTCACTGCCGGCGGAGTGTCTCGTTGACTTGTGAATAGGGTGCTGCATTGCAACATTTGTCGACGGTGTGCATGGTAGCTTCGGGCCGGACGGCCCTTTCCTCCGGTTTGCTGAATCCGTGTCTTTCCACGCACCATTCTGCGGCGCGTCGCATCGCTTCGGCGATGGGGTTTCCGGTGAGGGTGATCTTCAGTTCGTCGGGGTGGGGTCGGCCGGGCTTGGTCTTGAAGCGGTATTTCCCGTGGTCGGACGGCCGGAGCATCCCCACCCGACCTCCTCCATCACCCCCTTTCGATCCCGTGAGGTGCCCGTTCGAAGGCGAGGCCTTGGCTATGCCGGCGGCCACGGCAGGTCGCAGCCGTAGGCCGCCCGCTGCGCAGCATCGGACATCACGCCATCCCGCGACAGCGTGACAAAGCCAAGCCGCTCGCCATCCGGAAACTCGAACTGCAATTCCACCGCACCACGCCGGAACTCGTAGAACAGGATCACCTCACCATCCGAGCGGTCGGTCCAGTAGGGCTCTCCAAAGAGTTGCTGAATTTCCCCGACGGTCGAACGCGGACCCAGCTCACAGGACTCCCCATCGCGGAGGAACCCACCCTTGAAATCGTCCACCTCGACGAAAACCGAATCGACCCGCCCGTCGACCAGGCCGATCTCGACGCCCGCCCCCTCGGGACGGCACACCGCGTGCGCCTGCATCAACCGACCCCACAGGCTGCCGCTGTCGGGGGTCTCGCCGAGACCGTGCGGGCCGATCCGGAAACGCACCAGGTCCAGCGGCCACTTCGGCGGGCCCTCGTCCATCGGCTCCTCGCGCTTGAAACTGGAAAACAGGGCCATGCTCAGTCCGTTCCGATCTGCTCGAACACCCCGCCCCCCAGCAAGCGTCCTCCCTCGTAGAAGGCGCAGATCTGTCCCGCCGCCAGCGCCCGCTGCGGCTTTTCGAAGATGATCTCGACCTGGCCCTCGCCGAGGGGTGACACCCGGCACGGCTCTGCCTTCGAGCGATAGCGGGGCTGCGCCTCCACCCGCCGGGGCGCATCGAAGGCTTCATTGATCGTGGAAACCGATCCGACCACCGCGCGCGTCGCGTAGAGTCCGGGTGTCCCGGTTTCATCCCAGCCGAGGACCAGCCGGTTCTGCCCGGCATCCTTGCCCACCACCACGTAGGCCATCCCTTCCCGTGGCGAGGCCACCCCGTGCCCCTTGCGCTGCCCGAGGGTGTAAAGGTGCAGCCCGTCGTGGCGGCCGAGCACCCGTCCGGTGGTGTCGACGATCTCGCCCGGCGAGTCGGGAATGTAGTGGCGGATGAAGTCGCGCATCTTGATCTCGCCGATGAAGCAGATCCCCTGGCTGTCCTTCTTGCCCGCCGTCGGCAGGTCGTGCCGCTTCGCCACCTCGCGCACCGCCGGCTTGAGCATCTCGCCGGCCGGAAACATCGCGTGCGCGACCTGGTGCTGGGTCATCAGCGAGAGAAAGTAGCTCTGGTCCTTGTTCGGATCCGCCCCCTTGAGGATCGCGGCCTCGCCGTTCGAAAGCTCCCGGCGCCGCGCGTAGTGCCCGGTGGCCACCCGCTCGAAGCCCTGCTCGAGCGCGTAGTCGAGGAACACGCCGAACTTCATCTCGCGGTTGCACCAGACATCCGGATTCGGCGTGATCCCGGACCGATAACCCTCCACCAGGTAGTCGACGATGCGTTCCTTGTACTGGTCGATCAGGTCGATCACCCGGAACTCGATCCCCAGTTTCCGCGCCACCGCCAGAGCGTCCTCGAGATCGGTCTCCCAGGGGCAATCGCCCGGCAGCCCCTCGGCATTGATCCAGTTTTTCATGAAGGCCCCGGTGACCTCGTGTCCCTGCTCGATCAGCAACGCGGCCGCAGCCGAGCTGTCGACCCCGCCGGACAATCCCACCAGCACCCTCGCCATGCGCGGAGCCTACGGCTCCGAAGTTCCAAGGGCCAAGGGCCAAGTTCCAAACAAAAGGCAGGATGCCGGAGCCTGCCGGCGGGACGCCGGCTCTCCCCATTGGAACTTGGAACTTCTCACTTGGAACTTCGGAGCCGTAGGCTCCGCCCGTGTCCGATTCCGCCCGTTCACCACTCTCCGGCTGCATCATCCTGATCGCGGCCGTGGTCATGCTGGTGTTTCTCATTGGCTTCTCGATCTGGGTGCCCTTCCGGCAGGCCGCCGAAATCGAGAAATTCACCCGGGAAGCGCCGGCGCCGGTGCCGACCGAGTCGCTCGAGGTTCGGGAGGCCGAGGCCCGCGCCCTTTCCGCTCGACTGGAAGAGTTCCGCAGCCAGCTCAGCGACGGGGAAGCCGAGGCGCGGATCGAGTTGAGCGCCGATGACCTCAATCTCGCCATCGCGATGTTCGAGCCATTGAAGGAACTGCGCGGGACCTTCCACGTCCGGGAGATCACCCCCGAGGCTTTTGTCATCGACATCTGCTACCAGCTCAACGGGCGCCCCCGCCTCGCCAAGGACGGCGAGGACGGCCCGGTGACCGCCGATCCGCGGTATCTCGTCGGAACCGTGAAGGCCACGCCCCAACTCGGAAAACGGGAACTGGCCCTCAAGGTCGAGGATCTCGAAGTCGAGGATGCCGAGGTCGCCGAGGGGTTCATGGGACATTTTTCCACTCTCCGGATCTTCGAAGGGTCGCTGGATGATCCGGTGATCGGCCCGGCCATGGGCAAACTCACCCGCGCCGCCCTCGAAGGCGATCGGCTGGTTCTGGCCCGCACTCCCGGGGATCCGGTGCCGGAAACGGTCAGCGACGAGTCGTTCGAGGCCGCCGGCGGCAAGGTCGCCATCTTCCTCGGGGGAGCCATGCTGGTCTTCCTGATTCTGGCGGGGACCGCACTTTTCATTGGCTACAAGGCCCAGCTGCGCAAGTTGTCCGGCGAAGTTGACACGAAATCCGGCGATGCCGACGCTACCTGACCGATGACAGAAGCGGCCACCGCCGCCGTAATCCCGCCCCGACACCACCGTCCCTTATGAAAACCACCATCACCCGATTCACCCTGGTCAGCCTCGCGCTCGCCGGAGGGCTCCACGCCGAAGCGCCGGCAACCCCCTCCGCCACGGCCACGACGCCCCCCATCGAACTCAAGACCGAGGCCGCCGAAGCCGAGCCGGCCGCGGAAACCGTGGCCGAAACCCAGGTCACCGAAGAAAAGACCCGCGAGACGCAGATGAAGGAGGAGCAGGAGCGCCTGGCCCTCGAGAACTCGCTGCTCGACGAACAGGTCCGCAAGGAAACCGCCAAGCTCCGCGCCGAGGCGGCCCGGCTGAAGGCCGAAAAGGAACTGATCGCCGAGCGGCTCGCCCACGCCGCGATGCTCCGCAAGGCCGAGCTGGAAGCCACCAGCGCCAAGCTCCAGATCGAGGCCGAACGTCTCAACCAGGAAGCGGAAGTCGCCAAGGCACGTGCCGAGGCCCTGACCAACGAACTCAAGGCCGTGCAGGCCGAGACCACCATCGAGATCACCCGCCTCCGGGGCGAGATCTCCGCGATCGAGACCGCCGAGAAGCGCAAGGCCTTCGCCGACTCAAAACCGCAGTACCTCGAGAACCCGCTGCGCGAGGAGGACAACACGGTGGTCATCTCGGACCGCCGCATTCCGCTCAACGATGTGATCTCAACCAAGACCGCCGATCACGTCACCGACCGCATCCACTACTTCAACAACCAGAACCGCGAGCAACCGATCTTCATCGTCATCGATGAATGCCCGGGCGGGTCGGTGATGGCCGGCTACCGCATCCTCAAGGCGATGGAAGCCAGCGATGCCCCCATCCACGTGGTGGTGAAATCCTTCGCCGCCTCGATGGCCGCGGCGATCACCACCCTGGCCGAGGAATCCTACGCCTACCCGAACGCGGTGATCCTCCATCACCAGATCAGCGCCACCGTCTTCGGCCGCATGAACCTGACCCAGCAGCAGGAGTTCTACAAGGAGAGCCAGCGCTGGTGGACCCGCCTCGCCACCCCGATCGCGGAGAAGATGGGCATCACGACGGAGGAATTCATCAAGAAGATGTACGAACAGTCCACCAGCGGCGACTGGACCGAGTTCGGCGAGGAAGCGAAAAAGCTCGGGTGGGTGAACCACATCGTCGACGGCATCGATGAAACCTCCTTCCTCCGCAATCCGGACGTGAAGACGGCCACTGAATCCGCGACGAAGACCACTTCGGAGCTGCAGACCGGTGTCGATGATGACGGTCGCCCCTACGCCGTTCTGCCCCGGATCAACCCGAAGGACGTCTATTTCCTCTACAATCCGGACGGCTACTACCGCATGCCCTGAGCCGGACACGACTCCCACGTTTTCAGCGGCGTCCCGGAAACGGGACGCCGTTTGTGCACCCTTCGGGGCCATCATGCTTTTCCGCCGGCCCCGGGGCTGTTAATCATCGACCGCCGTCACCCTGACTCCCAGGCGGCACCGCATGCCCGACCCAGCTTCCTTGCAAAACGACACACCGCCCCTGCGTGCCGGTGACAATTGCTGGCGGAAAAGCCACGTCGCCCGCGGCGGCATCCTGCTCAGCACCCGGGACTACTTCCTCGCCTTCCGCCGGGCCGTGCTCCGCGCCGAAAGCGAAATCCTCATCCTGGCGTGGGACATCAGCCAGCAGGTCGAGTTGATCCGCGAGGACGAGCTGGACGACGGCTACCCACGGGAGCTCGCCGACTTCCTCTTTGCCGTGCTCGGGGACAAGCCCGGCCTGTCGATCCGGATCCTGCTCTGGGACTACTCGGTCCTCTACCTGACCGAGCGCGAATGGCTCCCGTTCAGCCGCTGGCGCAACCCCGGACACCCCCGGCTCCATCTCGTCACGGACGATGCGATCGATCCCGGGGCCTCCCATCACCAGAAGCTCGTCGTCATCGACGGTGCGCTCGCCTTCTGCGGCGGCATCGACCTCAGCCTCTGGCGCTGGGACAGCGGGCGGCACCTGCCCGACGACTCCAGGCGCTCGAATTCAAGGCAGGACCACTATCAGCCCTACCACGATCTCCAGCTGGTCCTCACCGGCCCGGTGGTGGGTGATCTCCGGGAGCTGGCCGCCATGAGGTGGAAGCGAGCCGGTGCCGGGGAGCTGCCCGGGGTCACGGAACCGGCCGATCCACCGGCCTGGCCCGAGGGCGTGGGGGTCGCTTTCGAGGACGAGCCGGTGGCTCTCGCCCTGACCTTCTCCCGCTACCGGAACCACGAGCCGTCGCGCCACATCGAACGCCTGCACCTCGAAATCATCGAGGCCACCCGCCAATGCCTCTACATCGAGAACCAGTACCTTTCCTCCCACGCGATCGTCGCGGCCCTGGCAAAACGCCTCGGGGAAGCCGACGGGCCGGAGGTCGTGCTCGTGCTTACCCGCAAGGCCGGTTGGGCCGAGGAGAAGACGCTCGGCATCCTCCGGGACCGCCTGATCGAAATCCTCGAGCAGGCCGACGAACACGGGCGGTTCTCCTGCTGCTTCCCCCACGCCGAGGATGATCAAGGCAACGAGTCGCAGATCTACGTCCATGCCAAGCTTCTCATCGCCGACGACCGCATGCTCCTCACCGGGTCCGCCAACCTCAGCAACCGCTCGATGAAGGTCGATTCGGAGCTGGACCTGGCATTCCTCCACGACGAGCCGCAGGACTTCATCCGGACCCTCCGCACCGGCCTGCTGGCGATGCATTTCGGAGTCGACCGCGAAACGATCGAGCGCGAGACCGCGGACGCCGGCTCCCTGGGAAGCGCGATCATCGCCCTGCGCCGCAAGGGGGGAAACCGCCTCCGGGTCCTCCGTGGTGGGTGCAACTCGAGGCTGGAGCGGAAACTGGCCGACACCCACCTGCTGGATCCCGATGAACCCATCGGCCCGGCACATCATCTGCGCGAGGCCTTGCGCGACCGCCGCGAGTTGAACCACCGGGCGCGCGCCGTGCCCTCGCTCCGGACCTGGCTCAAGGTCGGCGCCTGGGTCACCGCGCTGGTTGCCGTGGGCCTCGCCATCAGCCGACTGTGGAGCACTCATGTCGACCGCGAGCGCGTGGTCGCGCTGCTCGAGCCGATCCGCGACTCGCCGCTCGCCCTGCCGCTCCTCACCCTCGTCGTGACCCTCGCCGGAATCGTGGGACTGCCGCTGAATTTGTTCATCATCGCCTCCGCCGTCACCTTCGGACCGTGGACGGCCTTCGGTTGCGGGCTCTTCGGGGCGATGATCGCCGCCGCCATTTCCTTCGCCATCGGCCACCACTTCGGCAAGCCCCTCGCCCGCCGCGTCGCCGGAGAGAAGCTCGAGTCCCTGGCCACGACCATGGCGGACCGGGGCATCGGTTCCGTGGCCATCCTCCGCGTGCTGCCCATCGCGCCCTTCGGGATCATGAATCTCGTCGCCGGAATCTCCGGGCTTCGGTTTTCGGTCTTCATGATCGGTTCGGCCATCGGCCTGGTCCCAGGCATCGCCGCGGTGACCTTCGCCACCGGGCGCTTTCTCGAGGCCATCCGCAACCCCAGCCCGACCGCATGGCTGGTGTTTTCCCTGACCCTTGCCGCCATCGCCGGGACCGCCCTTTGGCTCCGGCGCAAGATCCGCTGAAGCCGATGCTGCGCCTGCTCACCTACAACATCCACGGCGGCATCGGCCACCTCGGACGCGACGACCCGGCCGCCATTGTCGAAGTCATCGAGAGCAGCCGCGCCGACATCGTCGCGCTGCAGGAGGTGTACGACGATCGCGGTTTCCTCGAGTCGCTGAAGCAACTCGACTACGCGGCGGTGGTTCACGATCCCATCCTCCGGAAATCGCGGGGAGCCTACGGCAACGTCCTGATGTCGCGCGTCGCCCCCGCCGAAATCCAGCGGATCGACCTCTCCGCGGGAGGCCGTGAACCCCGCGGCGCGATTCGCTTCCACCTCGACCTCCCGGAAGGTCCCCTCGACGTCTGCGGCGTCCACCTCGGTCTGTCGCCACGCGAACGCCTGCGCCAGATCCGCCAGCTCGACGCGATCCTCGCCGACGCCGACGAGCGCCACGACGACGTCCTCCAAGTGCTGATGGGGGATCTCAATGAATGGCGTCCCGGCACACGGTTCATGCGTGCCGTCCGCCGCCGCTTCCCCCACCTTTCGCGATCCCGGACCTTTCCCGCGCGGCGACCGGCCATCGCCCTCGACCGCATCGGGCTCCGCGGAAAACTGCGGGAAGTCGAGTTCCGGCGCATCGACAGCCCCCCGGCCGACCGGGCCTCCGACCATCGCCCGCTCATGGCCATCGTTCGGACCGCCGGCCGCTGAATCGCCACCCGGCGCAATTTTCAGAAGCCATCCCTTGAATGGTTAAGTTTTCTTGATAATTTAGGTCAGCCATCGAACTGCTGAACCACCATGAGCACTGACACCCTGACCGATCACACTTCCCTCGACGCCTCCACCGCGGACACTGCTTCGAAGACCCGCCGCTGGTGGAACCCCTTCACCCGCACGGACCGTCCGCGAGCCGAGCGGACCCGCCCGGCCTGGCTCGGTGGACGACGCCGGATGATGGAGGAAATGCGCGAGGAACAGCACCGCCTGGTCGAGGCTCTGGAGAAACTCAGCGAACGCCTCGAGGCCGGTGCCACGGCCTCTCCCTCGATGGAAATCGATCCGATGCCCGTGATCCAGGGCATCAAGGACATCAGCCGGGGTCAGAAGGAAATTTCCGAGGGCCTGGCCGGACTCAGCCGCCACATGGAGCGCGCCGAAAAGACCGACGAGCGCCTGACCTCGGCGGTCACACAGGTCGACAAAACTCTCGTCGGCGTGCGCGAGACGCAGGCCGACACCGCCTCGGCGATCGGCCAGGTCGGCTCGCGGATCGAGGACGTGACAGGGCGTTTCGAAAAGCTCTTCTCGAAGATGCAAGAGAGCGAGCAGCAGATGGCCGAAGACTACCGCAAGCTGCAGTCGCGCACCACGCTGGCGCTGGCCGGCATCGCCTTTTCGGTGATCGTCGTGCTTTCGCTGTTCATGGCCGCCCCGTGGGCCTGACGGCGATCATCGGAGACTGAAGCGCATCACTTGCGCTTGAGCATCGAGGTGCCGGTCATCTCCGCGGGTTGGTCGAGGCCGAGCATGTCGAGCAGCGTCGGTGCCACGTCCGCGAGAATCCCGTCGGCCACCTTCACCTGACCGGCGTCGGCGGCGACATAGAACGCGTGCACCAGGTTGGTCGTGTGCGCCGTGTGGGGTGAGCCGTCGGCATTGACCATGAACTCGCAGTTGCCGTGGTCGGCGGTGATCAGGAGTTTGCCACCCAGCCGCAGCGTTTCGTCGACCACGGCCTTCACGTCCGCATCGATCTCCTCGCAGGCCTTGATCGCCGCCTCGACGACGCCGGTGTGGCCGACCATGTCGGGGTTGGCGAAGTTGAGGATCACCAGATCGTAGTTCTTGAGATTCTCGACCACCGTCTCGGTCACCGTCGGCGCGCTCATCTCCGGCTTCAGGTCGTAGGTCGCCACGTCCTTCGGCGAGGGAATGATCACGCGGTCCTCGCCCTTGAAGCTCTTCTCGACGCCACCGTTGAAGAAGTAGGTCACGTGCGGATACTTCTCGGTCTCGGCGATGCGCAGCTGTTTCCTCCCAGCGGCGGAAACCACTTCACCGAGCACCTTCTTCAGCTCCTCGGGCGGGAAGACCACGTCGCAATCGTAGTCGGCGTCATACTCGGTCAAGGTCACGTAGTGGACCTTCGGCCGCCGCCCGGCCTTGAACTCGGTCCACGTTCCCTCGTGCAGGAACACCTCGGAAAGCTGGCGCGCACGGTCGGCCCGGAAGTTGAAGAACATCACCACGTCGCCGTTGCGGATCCGCTGCCTGCCGGCATCGCCGAAGACCATCGGCATCAGGAATTCATCGGTCTTGTCGCCGGCGTAGCACTCCTTCACCGCTTCGGAGGCAAGGACCATCTTCGACTCGCCCTTGCCATGCACGATGGCGTCCCATGCCAGCTTCACCCGCTCCCAGCGGCGGTCGCGGTCCATCGCGTAGTAGCGCCCGACCACCGTCGCGATCCGGGCCCCGTGTCGGGCGATGCGGTCCTCCACTTCCGAAATGTAGCCGGCTCCCGCCGTCGGCGAGGTGTCGCGCCCGTCGGTGATGGCGTGAACCATGATGTCCTTCACGCCGGCTTCGGCGGCCATCCCGACCATCGCGCACAGGTGGTCCTGGTGGCTGTGCACGCCGCCATCGGAAACCAATCCGATGAGATGCAGCCGACCCTTGCTCCCGGCGGCCTGCTTGAGCGCCCGCTTGAAGGTGGCGTTTTCGGCGAGGCTTCCATCCTCGATCGCCTTGTTGATGCGTGTCAGGTCCTGGTAGACGATCCGGCCTGCTCCGAGATTCAGGTGGCCCACCTCCGAGTTGCCCATCTGGCCGTCGGGCAGGCCGACATCCATCCCGGAGGCGCTGAGAAAACCCTTGGGGTACTTGGCGATCATCTCCTCATGGAACGGCGTCTCCGCGAGCAGCGTCGCGTTGCCGTCCTTCTTCGCCGTCTTGTCGCCGCCGGGGTTCACACCCCAGCCGTCTCGAATGATCAGAACCACTGGTTTCTTCGCCATGTCACGCCGCGTTTAGCGTCCCACCGTGCCAAGGTCCAGAGGCAAGCCTGACAATTCGAGCCCCAGCCGGCCGGTTCGCTGCCATTCCCCGATCCCGCCTTCATGAGGCCCATTCCGCACACAGCACCTGTGCCTGCTCCAGCACCAGCTTGGTCGCCTCTTCCTGGAGATCCGGCGGGTAGCCGTGCTTGCGCAGGATCCGGCGGACCATGATCCGGATCTTGGCGCGGGCGCTTTCGCGGACGGTCCAGTCGATGGTCACGCTCTCCCGCACCCGGGTCACCAGCTCGGCGGCGATCACCTTCAGCTCGTCGTTGCCCATTGCCTTCACCGCGCTCTCGTTCTGCGCCAGCGCGTCGTAGAAGGCGACCTCGTCGTCGTTCAGTCCGAGATCCTCGCCGCGTCGGTGGGCGGCCTCGATCTCCTTCGCGAGTTTGATGAGTTCCTCGATGATCTCCTGCGTGGCGATGGCACGGTTGTGGTAGGCGTTCAGGGTGTTCTTGAGCTTCTCGCTGAAGGTCTGCGACTGGACGACGTTCCGCTTGCCCACGCTCTTGATCTCGTCCTTCAGCAGCTTCGCCAGCAGGTCGGCGGCGACGTTCTTGTGTTTCAGCCCGCGGATCTCCGCGAGGAACTGGTCGGAGAGGATGGAAATGTCGGGCCGCTTGAGGCCGGCGGCGGTGAAGACATCGATGACCTCTTCACCGGGGACGATGGCGGCGGAAACGAGTTGTCGGATGGCGGCATCGATCTCCTCCGGGGGCTTGTCGCTGCTGCTGCTCTTCGTCAGCGCCGCCTTCACGGCCTGGAAGAAGGCGATGTCGTCGCGGATCTCCACCGCCGGCTCCGCCGTGGCGCACAGGGCGAAGGCTCTCGACAGGTCCCTCACCGCCGCCGTGAACCGTGCCTTGCCGTCCTCCTGCGCCAGCACCTTCTCCTGTGCCGGTGGAATCAGCCCCAGTTTCTCCGCTGGCGAGCCGTCGGTCCACTTCGACCAATCGAAACCGTGGAGGATGGCACAGCACACTTCGTGCTTCTCCAGCATCGCGGCGATGGCGTCGGCCGGATCGTAGGTCGGCTTCCCCTTGCCTCCGCCCTCGGTGTAGTTCGCGAGCGCCTGCTTCAGTTGGTCCGCCAGGCCGAGGTAATCGACCACCAGCCCGCCCGGCTTGTCCTTGAAGACCCGGTTCACGCGGGCGATGGCCTGCATCAGTCCGTGGCCCTTCATCGGCTTGTCCACATACATCGTGTGCAGGCACGGGGCGTCGAAGCCGGTCAGCCACATGTCGCGCACAATCACGATGCGAAAGGGGTCCTTCGGGTTCTTGAAACGCAGCGCCAGCTCCTTGCGCTTCGCCTTGTTGCGGACATGCGGTTGCCAATCCAGCGGATCGCTGGCGGATCCGGTCATCACGATCTTCGCCACGCAATCGGCACCGCTCTCGGCCTCCGCCTCATCGCCGGCCCCGGCCCACTGCGGGCGGAGTTCGATCAGGGCCTTGTAGAGATCCACGCAGATGCGGCGGCTCATGCAGACGACCATCGCCTTGCCCTCCATCGCCTCGCGCCGCTTCTCGAAATGTTCGACCAGATCGGCTGCGATCAACTTGATCCGCTTCTCGCTGCCCACCAGCGCCTCCAGCGCCGCCCATTTCGTCTTCAACCGCTCCCGGCGCTCCTCCTCCTCGCCCTCGGTGATTTCCTCGAACTCGTCGTCCAGGTGCGGCAACTCACTCTCGTTCAGCGACAGCTTGGCGATCCGGCTCTCATAGTAGATCGGCACCGTCGATTCGTCCCGCACCGCCCGTTCGATGTCGTAGATCGACACGTAGTCGCCGAAGATCGCCCGCGTGTTGGCGTCGGTCTTCTCGATGGGGGTGCCGGTGAAGCCGATGAAGGAGGCGTTGGGCAGCGCGTCGCGGAGGTTGCGGGCCAGCCCGTCGATCAGGTCATACTGGCTGCGGTGGGCCTCGTCGGCGATCACCACGATGTTCTCCCGCGGGGAAAGCTCGGGCATCCGCTCGCCCTTCTGGTCGGGCATGAACTTCTGGATCGTCGTGAAGACCACCCCGCCGCTCGATACCTGGAGCAACTGGCGCAGGTGTTCGCGGTTCTCCGCCTGCACCGGCTTCTGGCGCAGAATGTCGTGGCAGCGGAGGAACTGGCCAAAAAGCTGGTCGTCGAGGTCGTTGCGGTCGGTGAGGACCACCAGCGTCGGGTTGGCCATCGCCGGGTGGAGGATGATCTGCCCGGCGTAGAAGAGCATCGACAGGCTCTTGCCCGATCCCTGGGTGTGCCACACGACCCCAGCCCGCCGGTCGGCCGGCTCGCCCCCGTGCATTTCGCCGGCCCAGAACTGGCCTTCCCCGGCCTCCAGCTTGCCCTTGGCGACTCCGGCTCCACTCGCCCGCACCGTTTCGTCCACCGCCGCCTGCACCGCGTGATACTGGTGGTAGCCACCGAGGATCTTCACCACATCGCCGCTATCGGGATCCTCCTCGAAGACGATGAAATTGCGGATGATCCGCAGCAACCGCTCGGGCGCGAAGATCTCACGCACCAGCGTCTCAAGCTCCAGAACGCCTCCTGAGTCGCCAGTTCCATCATCCGCCCGCCAGACCTTGAACCACTCCTTGGTGGCCGTCAGCGAGCCGACGCGGGCCTGCAAGCCGTCGGAAATCACCAGCAGCTCGTTGAAGTGAAATAGCGACGGAATCGCCTCCTTGTAGGTCTGGAGCTGGTTCCAGGCGTTCCAGATCGTCGCGTTCTCCGCGACCGCGTTCTTCAGCTCGAAGACGCCCACCGGCAAGCCGTTGACGAACACGACGATGTCCGGGCGACGGTTGTGGCCGTTCTCAATCACCGTGAACTGGTTCACCGCCAGCCAGTCGTTCTGCTCGGGACAGTCGAAATCCACCAACATCACCCGGTCGCCGCCGATAGACCCATCGTCCCGGCGAAACTCGACCTCCACTCCGTCGCGCAGATGCCGGTGGAAGTTGCGGTTCATCCCGACCAGCGAGGGGGACTCGGCCAGCAGCACCTTCCGCAGCCCCTCCTCCCTTGCATCGGCGGGAACCTCGGGATTCAGTCGCTCGATGGCGTCGCGCAGTCTCCCCTCCAGCACCACATCGGCAAACGTGTCCCGCTCCGCCGCCGGCTCGCCGGGCGCGATCCGCTCGGCCTTGTCGGTGGCGTAGCCCAGCTCGCCGAACCATTCGAGAGCGGCTTCTTCGACGGTGGATTCCGCGATGCTCATTGAACTGAAACCCTTGATTTTGCGAAGAAATCACGACAATCCACGGCTCCCGCTGCACCGTGGGTTCGAACCGCGCCCTTGACGCCGGGCTCCCCTCCGACCATGAATTCCTCAGTCTCACCTGCCAGGTGTGGGAGGAGTTCTCGAGGCCGCCTTCGGGCGGCCTCAGCCGTTTCAGGCAGGCGGCGATTAGCGACTAAATGCCTAACTTGCTGGTTTTCATGGAATTGGGTAAATTGGCGCATCTGGTTTCGGTTTGCGTCTAAATGAGATTCAGGCCCAGAACGGCACGTAGGTCCGGTAGCGAAACGACGACTGCTCCGGGTCGGACAGCTTGATTTTTCCGGCCTCCACCGTGTCACGAATCGCCCGCGAAACGGACTCGGTTTTCTTCTGCGAAAGCCGGAACCGCTCACGCAGGGTCTGGTTCGTCATCTTCTCGTTCATCACGTAACGAAGGCAGCAGTGCTGGTAGGTCGCACGGATCCGATCATTTCGATCCATGGCCTCGAAATCCTTGTGGCCGAAGAGCACCACCGAGGTTCGCTTTTCCCCCACCCGGAAGTCCGGGGCGGGAAGCTGAAACAACTCGGCTGCTTGAATCACCTTGTCCACGCCGCTGCCTTTCTCCTCACAGACCCCGAGCCGCCGCATCAGGTCCGCCAGCCGTTCGTTGCGGGACTGGTATTCGTCGATGAACCGGTCCGGCGAAATGAACGGCTTCCCCGGATTCGAGATCTCCATTCGGTCGTCGTAGATCTCCACCATCACCGACGCGCCCGTTTCGGTGAAATCCTGGTGGATCAGCGCGTTCGCCACCAGCTCGCGCACCGCGATCTCGGGAAACATCTTCACCTCCCGGCGCAGCGCCTGCTCGATCACCTCGTTCGAGGGCACCAGTCCGTTGATGAACTCCACCAACCCTTGGAATCCGACCGCGTAGCCCTTCGTTCCCGGCTTATCGAGCTTGGTCTTCAGCTTGTTCGTGCCTTCGTAAACGATCACCCGCGGAGCCTTGCGGGCCAGCCGGTCGAAGGGGTCCAGCTTCTTCGCGAAGAGCAGCCCGCCGAGATTCGTGATCGTCCATCCGACACCGTCGCGCTGGATCAGCTTCTCGCTCTCGAATCGCTCCAGCACGCCCGCCCGGTTCACCGGATAGGGCAGGTGCAGAAGGTCGAAGTAACTCTGCGTATCGAGCAACCGCACCACCTCATCATCGGCGCATTCCCTCAGCGCAGGCTGTGACAGCCAGTCGGGCTGGCCCTCGGCGAAGATCGCCCGCAGCCGGTCCTCACTCATCGACACCAGTTCCTCGCCGGCGCGCATCAGGTAGGAACCCTCGAAATCATACACCGTGCCGAGGGGACGCCCGGGAACATGGAACACCAGCACCCGTCCGTCGGGATGCATCACCTCCTCGATCTCCACCCGGAAACCCAGTGCCTGGAACATCTTCGCCGCCATCGCCACCGGATCGTTGAAGGCGGCCGTACCGACCACCTTGCGCGGCGGTGCGTCCTCGATCCCCAGCAGCAGATGCCCGCCTCCCTCGTTGGCCAGGGCGACGCAGTATTTGTAGAGCTTGCGGTTGTCGAACTGCCTCTTCGCCTCCTTGAACTCCAACCGCTGGTGCTCGGACCGGGCCGAGCGCTAGGCATCAATCTGTTGGACCGTCGTCGACATGCGTCAGCTCGCAGTTTGAAGAAGGTCCGGCGTTTCCGCCACGCTCAACTCGCCGGAAAGCAGCTTCGGCAGCAGGGTGTCGCGGAGGGCGGCGTGGGTGTGGGATTGGTGGTCATTCGCGAACATCTGGGCAAACCATCTGTCAACAATCTCGCCGAATGACTTTTGAATTTGCGGTGGTGGTACGAAGACGGGAATGCCGTAGAAGTCTTCGCGACTGGTCGATGGAATGGCGGAACCGGAGTCCATGCTGTTGATGTCGAGCCGGACAAGTTCGTAGTACGCCCATTTGAGGTCCAGGACAGCCGTCGGCTTGAGGTAGAAGGCCGTGTCGATCACGAAGAAAGGATCGGGGGAGAAATGAACGCCGCGATACGCACCCTTTCTTCCGATGACGATACCCGCTGTCGGGCACAGCGGCTCATCATTGAATCCGATGGGACCATTGGTGCCAAATACCCGGTACCCACCCTTGTTTTCACGGTAACCCCGGAGAGTCTTCCCGTATTCCAACGTGACGATGTCGCCCCAGCGTTTGCGGGCCCAGCCTTTTGGTACAATTCCTGAGCCTTCGTGGTCGAAGGAGTCGGGAAAGAGTTCGGCGGTGGCGGGGTCCATGCCGGGCGGTTGGCGGCCGTCCATCTTGGCGCGGACGGGGTCGAAATCGACGAACCAACTGCGGAACAGCGCCCGCGCCATCGCCTCCAGCGTCCCGTTCATCCGCCGGTTCAACTCGATCTTGTCGTCCAGCGTCCCGAGAATGTGCGCGATGCGCTTCTGGATGGGGAGGGGTGGGAGCGGAATCTCGAACGACTCAATGTGTCCTTTGGTAATCGCTCGGCGGCTCCCGCCGGAGTTAAATGATTCGATGTAACTCTTCGTTGCCGGGTGTGTGAGCACCGATAGAAGATAGCCCGGATCGCACTCGCTGCGATCTGGCCGGATGATTGCAACGTGCTGATTGACGCAAGCAGGAAGAATCCTGTCCGGGACGATGCAGGACCGTCCAAAGGTCACACCATCACCCGTGATGTTGAGCAAGACATCGCCAGATTGGATTTCTGCGTTTCGAAGCCCGTTGGCATCGAAGTCGGAGATGAAGGCCAAGCCCGCCGTATCAAAATGTCGGTCGAATACATGCTGACTGCGAACAAGCGCGTGATTGATGCGCGCCTTCAAATAGACCTCGCTGCCGCCACGTGGCGTCGCACCCGTGCCGATTTTTGTGCAAATCAAGCGAAGAGGCTTCACCTGCCAACCAGTTGGCAAGTCCCCTACAGTCGGACACGCTCTAACCAAATCACCCGCCATCATCCGCCCCTCCTTCCTCCGCCCCGAAGGGGCAAACTGTGACAGCCCAGGGCAACGCCCTGGGAATCCGTGCGCCCCAACATCCGCGCCCCAACGGGGCGCGATGACACTCCGCCTCGCGATGACGCATGGCGCACGCGGGACCCCCGTCCGCCCCGTTGGGGCGGGGCTGGTTGGCGCATGGTTTCCCGGGGTTGCGCTTCGCTCCACCCCGGGCTGTCACCTTCCACGCCGTTGGCGTGGGGATGGCGTCGTGTCGTTTCATCCGACCTGTGGCATGGCCGGGACCACCGTTCACCCCGTTGGGGCGGGGTTGGTTGGCATGCGGCATTTCCCCGGCCCCGAAGGGGCAAACTGTGACAGCCCAGGGCAACGCCCTGGGAATCCGTGCGCCCCAACATCCGCGCCCCAACGGGGCGCAATGACGCTCCGCATCGCGATGACGCATGGCGCACGCGGGACCCCCGTCCGCCCCGTTGGGGCGAGGTTGGTTGACGCATGGTTTCCCGGGGTTGCGCTCCGCTTCACCCCGGGCTTTCACCTTCCACGCCCTTGGCGTGGGGATCATGTCGTGCCGTTTCATCCGACCTGTGACATGGGTGGGGCCACCGTCCGCCCCGTTGGGGCGGGGCTGGTTTGCGGGCGGGGTCCCGGGGTTCCCGGGGTTGCGCTTCGCTTCACCCCGGGCTGTCGCCTTCCACGCCGTTGGCGTGGGGATGGCGTCGTTTCGTTCAATCCCACACATACCGTTCATCGAATTCGATGCCGTATTTTTCGAGAAGACGACGATACTCGTCCTGAAAGGTGATCTTGCGGTGGTGCTCCGCCTGGTTGGCGATGTATCGCTCCAATGCGGGGCGATGGGACGGGCTGATGGAGAACGCGCCGTAACCGTTCTGCCAATGGAAGCCGCCATACCGCGGTGCCTTGCCCTTCAACCATTTCGAGGAGCCGGTCTTGATTTCCTGAACCAGGTCGGAGGGCGCGCAGGTGCGCGGATGCGCCACCAGCAGGTGGATATGGTCGGCGACCGAGCCCGCCTTGAGCAGGGTGCCCTTTTGGTTGCCGACGATGCCGCCGATGTAGGCGTGGAGTTCGTCACGGATGTCGTCGTCCAAGACGGGTTCGCGGTTCTTCGTGGAGAAGACGAGATGGACCAGGATCTGGGCGAGGGATTGCGGCATCGGATCACGCCCCTTCAGGGCTGGGGAAATATTTGGGCATGGGTTCCCGGGGCGGTGCCCCGGGCTATCGCAGGTTGCCCCGTTGGGGCAGAGGAAAGTGGGCGAATCATGGTTCCCGGGGCGGTGCCTGGGCTGGCGCAGGTTGCCCCGTTGGGGAAGTGGAAAGTGGCTGAATCATGGTCTCCTGGGGCGGTGCCTGGGCTGGCGCAGGTTGCCGCGTTGGGGCAGTGACGGCTTGCTCCGGGTAATCGTGTGAGCTAACTTCTCCTCGTTGACCCCGGGATCCCTTCCTTGACCGCTTGCGGTTGAGAGGCCCCGGGGTTTCTTTTGGGCCGATTCAGGGTGCATAGCCGAGTCCCTTGAGGTTTTTGCGAATCGCGGCCTCCAGCTTCGCCGACTCCGCGAATTGGTCATTCAACTCCGCCACCAACCGCGGCATTTTTTC
Organism: Haloferula sp. A504; assembly: GCF_044385805.1. NCBI lineage: Bacteria > Pseudomonadati > Verrucomicrobiota > Verrucomicrobiia > Verrucomicrobiales > Verrucomicrobiaceae > Haloferula > Haloferula sp. A504. The sequence goes on along the minus strand of NZ_JBISBU010000054.1, from coordinate 17,355 downwards.
CTCGAAGGGTTCGCCATCGTCCTCGACCTCTTCGGCCCCGACGTAGCGGCCCGGCGTGAGGACATGACCGTGCTGTCGGATTTCCTCCAGCGTGGCGCTCTTGCAGAAGCCGGCGATGTCCTCGTAGCCGTCGCCGCCCTCGCGCCACGCGTGGTAGGTGTCGGCGATCTTGCGGATGTCCTCCTCGGTCAACTCGCGGTGGACGCGGTCGATCAGGGTTCCGAGCTTGCGGGCGTCGATGAACAGGGTGTGGCCGGGCCGGGTCTTGTTGCGCTTGAGGAACCACAGGCAGACGGGGATCTGGGTCGAGTAGAAGAGCTGCCCCGGCAGGGCGACCATGCAATCGACGAGGTCGGCCTCGACCAGCGCCTTGCGGATCTCGCCCTCGCCGGATTGGTTCGAGGACATCGAGCCGTTGGCCAGGACGAAACCGGCGATGCCGCCGGGGGCGAGGTGGTGGAGGAAGTGCTGGACCCAAGCGAAGTTGGCGTTGCCCTTGGGCGGGATGCCGTATTTCCAGCGCACATCGTCCTCCTTGCGGTGCCAGTCGGAGTCGTTGAATTGGGGCCCCGCAACGACGTAGTCGGCCTGAAGTTCCGGATGGAGATCACGGCGAAAAACATCCGCATGCTCGAGACCGATGTCGGCCTCGATGCCCCGGATCGCGAAGTTCATAAAGGCCAATCGCCTGGCGGTCGGGGTGGCATCTTGACCATATAAAGCGATGTCGGAGGCGTTACCGCCGTTCTCTTGACGAAACTCTGCCGCCATCACGAGACGGGGACCGGAAGAGAAGGCGGGATCATAGACCCGGCTCCCTTTTCTCGGCGCAACGGTTTCAACAATGAGTCGGTCCACGCAGCGCGGCGTGTAGAACTGCCCGCCCTTTTTCCCCTCGGCGCTGGCGAAGGCGCTGAGGAAATACTCATAGACGCGCCCGAGGATGTCCTTGGAGCGGTTCTCGGCATCGCCGAGGCCGATGGTGCCGATGAGGTCGATCAACTCGCCGAGCCGGTGCTTGTCGAGCGCCGGGCGGGCGTAGTCCTTCGGGAGGATGCCCTTGAGCCGGGGGTTGTCGCGCTCGATGGCGACCATCGCATCATCGACCCGCTTGCCGATGGTCGGCTGGCGGGCGTGGTCCTGGAGGTGGCCCCAGCGGGCTTCCTGCGGCACCCAGAAGACGTTCTCGGCCTTGTATTCGTCGGCGTCCTCGGGATCGGCCCCGGCATACTCGCCCTCGCCGGCCACCAGCTTGGCGTGCATTTCCTCGAAGGCGTCGGAAATGTATTTCAGGAAGATCAGGCCGAGGACGACGTGCTTGTATTCCGCCGCGTCCATGTTCGAGCGGAGCTTGTCGGCGGCGAGCCAGAGCTTCTGCTCGAAGCCGAGGTTGGCGGACTGGCCCTGCTTGCGGGCGGCTTTCGTAGCGCGTTTCTTGGCGGGCATGGATGGGGAGAGGATCGGGAAAGGCTTCGGACATCCGCAGGGGGAGTGGGTGGTGGACTCCCCCACCCTTTCGCCTCCTGATCGAACGTTGACAGCCTAACGGAGGCAGAGGACCGGCGGCAAGGCCGGGGTCCCGCTTGCGTTCGCATCCAGCAGTCTCAGACGGGCCAACTCTGGTTCGCCTCCGTATGATCCGTGAATTCCGTGCAATCCGTGGTCAAGGGCCCTCGTTCGGAGCCTGCAACTGCAGATTTTGGTTCATTTCCCGGAATCCGGGATTCCTGATCCTGGGTTCCTTGCAGCGCGTTCCTTGCGCGTTGACAGCCCACCCCGGCACTGGTTTATTGTGCCTGCGCCACGCAGGAAAGCCTTCGCTGCGCCGATAACGCCTCGTTAGCTCAGTTGGTAGAGCAGAAGACTCTTAATCTTTTGGTCCTAGGTTCGAGTCCTAGACGGGGTACCAGGAAGGCCGCTTGCCGATGAGGCAGGCGGCCTTCTCCTTTGGTGGATCCCTGCCGGTGTCACCCGGAAGGCGAAGGGGAACTTGCCAAGAGAGCGGTTTTCCGCCATCGGGACCCCACCTTCATGGCAATGATCCCGAGATCACCGATGGGTGCGGAAAGAAACGGACACCTGCTTCTGCCGAAGGCGCTCCGCCTGCTGATCATCGGGGCGGTGCTCCAGCCCGGCCTCCCGGCGGCGAGTCCGGACGCCTTCTACACGCAGAAAGGCAGCGACCCGAGCTTCGCCGAGGTGATGAAGAGCGGCAAGCTGCCGCGTGGCCGGAACTCCGGAAACGGATTCAAGGGATCCAGGATCGAGGTCAACCAGGACCTGCTGAAGGGCTACCCGAGCACGAGTCGGCGGGTGATCGAGGACATCATGATCCACACGCTCGGGAACAGCATGATCCGGCGGCCGGATTTCCCGAAGTGGTCACGATGGTACCAGGAGGACGGCAACACGCAGATCTTCCGGCTTTTCAAAGGCGAGGAAAACGTCCGCAACTCACGGGAGCTCGCCGCCCGGACCGAGGCCTTCAGCGCCTTCAAGTGGAAGAAGGGCGACGGCTGGCAGGAATGGGTCGGCACCTACACCATCATCAAGCCCCACGGGTGCTCGATCTTCCAGGCGAAGAACCCCCACAACGACTGGTCGGTGATGATCAACATGAACGACGACGGCGATGTGTCGCTGAACCACCGCCGGGGGGAAGACAAGGTCATGGCGAGGAACATGACCGCAAAGCCGTTCCAGATCCGGATCCGGGAGAACGGTCACGACTACGAGGTTTACTTCAACGGCAGGAAAGAGGGCGAGGGCAGCTACGCCCGGACGCAGGGAGAGACCAACTTCCGCTGGGGCATGTATCTCGGGGGCAGGGAAGTCCGGCACGATGCCATGATCCTCGTCACCGGCGCCGCCATCAACCCGCGGAACCTCGACGAGTTCGTCGTCGTGGACCCCGAACCAGAAGCCATCCCTGAACCCGCGCCGGAACCCGAGCCTCCACCCGGCGTGGCGATTCCGGTCAGGAAATGGACCAACCGCAGCGACGGGGAGCTGGAGGCCGAGGCGCGCTACAAGCCGGGCACCGATGTCATCCACTTCAAGATCGAGGGCACCTGGACCGCCTATCCGCTCACCGAACTCTCGACGGAAGACCAGCGCGAACTGGTCCGGGCCTTCGAAACCGTCAAAGACTGAGGTCGGGGCAAAAAGCCATGCTTGCCAAGTGATTGGCGATCAGGCATTTGATACCGGACCTCCCCCGATGAGAAACGACCCGAAGATCCACCTCGACGACCTCGCGGACAAGCTCGCGTCGAGAAAGGACCTCCCCAGGAAACGCAAGGCACCATCCGGGCCAACAGCCGCGGACCGCAAGACCGCCATTCAGGTGGTGACCTTCCTCGCCATCCTGCTGATCCTGTTCGTGCTGGGGCTGATCGTCCTCTTCGTGAGGCGCTGATCCCGCCCCGTCAGGCGGTGCCGTTTTCGATGATCTCGAGGAAGCTGGCCGGCTCGAGCGCCGCGCCGCCGATCAGGGCGCCGTCGATGTCGGGGCAGGCCATCAGTTCCCTGGCATTGCCCGGCTTCACGCTGCCGCCGTACTGGATGCGGATCTTCGCGGCGGCCTCGCCACCGAATTGCTCGGCGATCAGCGAGCGGACGAAGGCGTGAGCCTCCTGGGCCTGCTCGGCGGTGGCCGTCACGCCGGTGCCGATCGCCCAGACCGGTTCGTAGGCGATCACCACGTCGCCGAGTCCTTCCTCGGAAACATCCTTGAGACCCACGGTCACCTGGCGGCGCAGCACCTCCTCAAGCTTGCCGGCCTCGCGCTCCTCGAGCGTTTCCCCGATGCAGAAGATCGGGCGCAGGTTCACCTCCAGCGCCTTGAGCACCTTGGCGTTGATGAATTCGTCGCTCTCGCCGTAGATCGCGCGGCGCTCGCTGTGCCCGAGGATCACGTAGTGGACGAAGAACTCCTTGAGCATCATCGGGCTCACCTCGCCGGTGTAGGCGCCGGAGTCGAACTGCGAGCAGTTCTGCGCGGCCAGCGCGACCGACGAGACGTTGCCGAGCAACTCGGCCGCCTTGGGGATCGAGGTGAAGGGCGGCGCGATGACGATGTCGCAGGGAAAGGTGTGGTGCTGGACCTTGGGAAGGATGGCCTTGGCGAAGTCCTCGGTCTCCGAGGCCCCCTTGTTCATCTTCCAGTTGGCGGCGAATATCGGCTTGCGGGTCATGGTCGTGTGGGTCGTTGAATTCAGGCTTCGCTCAATGCCGCCACTCCGGGCAGCTCCTTACCTTCCAGTAGCTCGAGCGAAGCACCGCCACCGGTCGAAATAAAGGTCATTTGGTCGTCCAGGCCGAGCTGGTTCACCGCCGTCACGGAATCCCCGCCGCCGACGATGGTCACCGCGTCGCTCGCAGCCACGGCCCGGGCCACCGCCTCGGTGCCCTTGGCAAAGGTCGGGATCTCGAAGACGCCCATCGGGCCGTTCCAGACGATGGTCCTGGCCTTGCCGACCTCCTCGACGAAGGCCTCGATGCCCGCCGGTCCGATGTCGATGCCCTGCCAGCCGTCCTCGATCGCGCCACCCTCCCCGAAGACCCCGCTGTCGCGGGTTTCGGCACCCTCCTTGAATTCATTGGTGACCAGCGAATCCGGCGGCAGCAGGAAGCGCGTGCCCTTTTCCTCGGCCAGCTTCAGGATCTCGAGCGCGAGGTCGAGCTTGTCGTCCTCGACCAGACTGTCACCGACCGCGTAGCCCTGCGCTTTGCGGAAGGTGTAGGCCATCGCGCCGCCGATCAGGAAGGCGTCGGCCTTGTCCATGAGGTTCGAAATCACGTCGATCTTCCCGGAGACCTTGGCACCGCCCATGATCACCAGGAAGGGACGCTCCGGGCTCTCCAGCTTGCCGACCAGATACTCCAGCTCGCGGGCCAGCAGGAAGCCCATGGCGCTGGTGGTCACGTGATGCGTCACCCCCTCGGTCGAGGCGTGAGCGCGGTGGGCCGTGCCGAAGGCGTCGTTGACGAAGATCTCGGCACTGCCCGCGAGTTGCTTGGCGAAGGCCGCGTCGTTGTCGGTTTCCTCGCTGTGGAAACGGGTGTTCTCCAGCAGCAGCGCCTGACCCGCTCCGAGGCCGGCCCGCAGGGCGGCGGCTTCGTCGCCGATGCAGTCGGGCGCGAGCTTCACCTCGGCACCGATGAGTTCGCCGAGGCGCGCCGCGGCGGGCGCCAGCGAGAATTCCGGATTGGCCTGGCCCTTCGGACGTCCGAGGTGGGAGCAGAGCACCAGTTTGGCACCACCCTTGAGGAGGTGCTCGATCGACGGCAGCGCCGCGCGGATGCGGGTATCGTCGGTGATCGCACCGTCCTTGAGCGGCACGTTGAAGTCCACACGCATCAGGACTTCCCTGCCCTGCACATCGAGGTCGCGGATCGAGAGTTTCGACATGCGGGGAATGCCGCATGGCCCGAGCCAATCAGTCAAGCACCGCGTGAGACGTTCTCCGTCACCGGTGGAGCGGGCCGGGAACTTCCCTGAAAATCCAACCGTCGGAAATGAGCAAGCCATGCGGGGAAATCGAGGGAATCCGCGTTGCTTTGCAAATTGATGAACTGGCCCCCGCCTCATAAAAACACAAAGGGGAAGCCGGAATTCCGTACTCCGATGAAAGCCGTCCCGTCTTGGATCCGCCGAAGGTGCGACACGGTCAACCGGTGCCACATCTTGCTCGCCATTGCCACCGCGCTCGCCCCACATGCCTCCGCGGCCAGCCCGCCCGGCATCCTCTGGGAACGCAAACATTTCCAGCCCGAGCACGCCGAACTCCAGGCCACCGCCAGCAACGGGGCCGGAGTGATCGTCGCCGTCGGGAACGGAGGCGTGATCCGCCGCTCGACGGATGCCGGCCTCACCTGGGATACCCCGCAGCCCGACAGCCAGCTCGACCTCACCGACATCTGCTGGGACGGCTCGCGTTTCGTCGCCGTGGGAGGCGAGGGCTTCGTTTCGGCGATGGTGATGACTTCGCCCGACGGGCAGATCTGGCGACGCTCGTGCCTCGGCTCGGGCCAGCTTCTTTCCAGTGTCGCTTCCGATGGCTCGACCCTCGTCGCCATGGGATACAACGCCCGCTGCTACACCAGCGGCGACGGTCTTTCGTGGAGCGCCACCCCGAGCGGCACCGACGACTACTCCAGCGTCGCCTGGAATGGCAGCCTCTTCGTCCGTGTCGGCTCGGCCGGGCTGATCGAAACCTCGCCGGACGGCAGCTCCTGGACCCCCCGCCCATCCGGCACGACCAAGGCCATCGATGCCGTCACCAGCGACGGCTCCGGCTTCGTGGCCGTCGGCTACGACTGGGAAGCCGCCGCCCCGCTCGTCCTCACCTCGCCGGACGGGATCACCTGGTCGGTCGTCGACATGAGCGCCTTCCCCTTGTCACCGCTCCGCACCGTCACGTGGACGGGTTCAAGATTCGTCGCCGCTTCCACCGCGGACAAGATCTTCACCTCTCCCGACGGCACCACCTGGGACCACCACGCGGCCGGTCCGACGATGCGGATCAACGGCCTGCACTGGACGGGGAGCCACCTCTTCGCCCTGGGTGAAGGCGGCCTCATCCTGAGGTCGGACCAGGCCGCCCCCGCCGTCCCTGCCAACTGGACCACCAGCGCCGAAGGCAGCACACCCCCGACTTTCCTCGATCTCATCGAGACGGAAATCGGGGGCACCCACCGCATCGTCGTGGTCGGCACGCAAGGTTCCATTTCCTACAGCGACGATGATGGTGAAAGCGGCTCCGACGTCACCCCGGTCACCTCCCGCTCGCTCAATGGCATCACGGTCACCCCGTTTCCCTCGCGTCGCTTCATCACCGTCGGCGACTCCGGCACGATTCTCTTGTCGGAAACCGGCACCAGTTGGACCACGGAGACCTCCGGCACCGGCAACACGCTGCGAGCCGTCACCTGGGCGGATTTCATCAATCCCGCGACGCCGGACCGCGCGATCGCGGTGGGGGAATACGGAACCATTCTCACCGGCGAGGCCACGATCCACGGCTGGGTCTGGACTTCGCGCACCAGCGGCACCTCCGAGGCGCTCCGCGGTGTCGCCCTCGGCTCCATCCTCACCGGCAAGCCCCCGGTCTCTTCAAGCCTGGCCGTCGCCGTCGGGCTCAGCGGCACCATCCTCACCTCGCCCGATGGCGTGACCTGGACGCCCCGCAGCTCCGGGACCCTCGACCACCTCTTCCAGGTCATCGCGATCCCCACCGGCGGCTTTCTCGCCGTGGGATCGCACGGCGTCGTGCTGCGATCAATCAACGGCACCACCTGGACGCTCGACACGACCGGTGAGGTGTTCGCGCTCCGGGACGTGACCCGCACCGCGGAGGGCTACGTCGCGGTCGGCTACGGCGGTGCCATCTACACCAGTGGCGACGGCCAGACGTGGACCCGCCGCTACGGCAGGACTCATGAGATGCTGCATGCCATTCTCCCGACCCACACCGGGAGACTGATCGCCAGCGCCGAGGGCGGCATCATCGTCACCTCCGATCCCGCCCCGGACTTCGGCGACTGGATCGCCGCCCAGGCGCCGCCGCCCGGCATGGACGGTCCCGATGACGATCCGAATGGCGACGGCGTGCCGAACCTCCTGGCCTACGGCTTCGGCATCCCGGCCGTCGCCCCGGCCACGGCGGCGGACTTCGCACGACTGCTCCGTTGGGACGCCGCTTCCGGACAACTGCGCCTCGCGCCCGACTCCTCCGATCCGCCCGACATCCTCTACATCCTCGAGCAATCGCCCGACCTCGGAGCCACCGGGTGGTCGGAAATCTTCCGCCTCCATCCCGGCCAGGAATGCGGCACCGGCCAGGTCCACATCCACATCGACCCCACCGGATACGGATTCGTCGAACTCCCCGCCCCGCTCGCATCCACCCCCTCATCCTTCTACCGGCTCCAGGTGATCGAGGCGGATTGACCCTCGCCCGGGCCACCGCGGATCACCATCCTCCGGCCCGCCCGCCGAAACCCCGCTGGAGCATCACACCTTCCATTCCGGTCTCAAAGACCAAGCCCAGAAAAACCGCCGTGCCCCTGATCGCAATGCCCGGCGGGAAGCTCTTTCACCCTCATCCGACCATCCACTCCCGCCATGAAACGCAATCCAATGGGTCCCATGCCATCCCTACTCCGGACGATCGCCGCCCTCGCCGGCCCCATGCTCCTGCTGGCCGGTCATGCCGACGCCATCACCACCACCTGGACCGGCGCACATGACAACAACTGGTCCGACTACCGCAACTGGACCGGCGGCGTCCCCGGCCCCGGCGATGATGCGGTGATCCCATCCGGGTTCGCCAATTCGACCGACGACCGCACGCTCAACTCGCTGACGGTCAGCGGCGGCACCGCAAACATCCCGAACCTTTCAGTGGGCACCCTCAACCTCTCCGCTGGCACGCTCAACACCGGCACCGCCAATGTGACCACAGCGGCCACCTGGTCCGGCGGCTCGATCAGCGGCGCGATCACGATCCCCACGGATGTGACCCTGGCCATCCCCTCCGGCAGCGTGCGGCTGCTCACCAATGCCACGCTGACCAATTCCGGCACTGTCGAGATGAGCGGAGGGCGGATCGAAGGCTACCAGACGGTCGTCATCCACAACCACGGCACCTGGAGCCTGACCGGACATGAGGATCCGTTCACGCAGTTCTTTTCCGACAACACCTTCCACAACCACGGCCTGCTCCTCAAGGCGGGCGGCACCGAAATCATCAAACTCAAGGGCGGCTGGACCTACCACCTCGGCGGGGAAACCCGCTGCGAAACGGGCGAATTGCAATTCGTCCACACTGACCACCACCTGCCGGCGGGCGCGTCGCTCACCGGCGCGGGAACCATCCGCATGCTCTCTGGAAACACCCATCTGGAGGGCGCGATCACCGGGACGGTGGCCACCCTGGTGCTCGACGGTGCGACCCTCAACGCCACCGGTCCCGCCGCCATCACCGGCACCCTCGACTGGCTGTCCGGAAACATCGCGGGCATCCTCACCATTCCCGTCGGCTCGCGCCTCGAAGTGTCCGGCGCGGGTTCAAAGGATTTGAGGTCGGAGACGGAATTGATCGTGGCCGGCACCTACCGCTGGGCGGGCCCTGCGCCGGTCCGCGGCTACCAGCTCGGGCGCATTCGGATCCAGCCGGGCGGCCTTTGCGATCTCGCCGCCGATGGCGACCCCTTCAACCATTTCTTTGCCGATAGCGAACTGATCAACGAAGGCATCTTGATGAAATCGGCCGGCAGCGGCGGCAGCACCATCTGCGACAACTGGACCTACCGCCAACGCGGGGAAATCCGCTGCGAGGCGTCGACCCTCGAATTCAACAGCACGGTCGTGTTCGAAGGCAGCCCCACCATCACCGGCTCCGGCGAAGTGATCCTTCGCAACACGATCCGGCTTCTGGGCGACGCCACCTTCAGTGCCCCCACCTCGTGGACCGCTGGCACCTGGATCGGCGGCGGCGGCTCGCTCCAAGGCATGCTGATCTGGAGCGGTGGTGAATCGCAGGGCGATTGGACCGTGAATGCCGGCGCGACCCTCCGCATCGTCGACGGCACCGGCGCGCTCAAGCGCCTCGGAACCGGCGCCCGGATCGAGTCGGCCGGCACCATCGAACTGGCTTCCGGCTCACTCAACGGCTATGAAAATGCCACCATCCGCATTCTTTCCGGCGGCACCCTGGCCGCCACCGGCACGGCGGTCATGGACGAGTTCTTCGGCGGCACCAACCACCTGGAAATCCTCCCCGACGGCGAGCTTGCGACCACCGCCACGGCCGACCTGAGGGTCGATTGGCGGCTCGACAACCAGGGCGCGGTGCTCACGCCGGCGGGCAGGCTGGTCGCGAACCACGGCGGCCTCAGCAGCGGACTCTTCGAATCGACCGGCACCGGCGCGCTCCATTTCGCCGCCGGGACCATGACGCTGAACGGCGGCGCGGAGATCCGCGGCCCCGGCGAAGTGGAACTCAGCGGCGGGACCCTGTCGGCGGAGGCACCGGTCGAGGTCTTCTGTCATCTGGCCGGCGGCACCGCGCGCGGTGCGGAGACGGGCGAGCTGCGCTTCAAGGACGGCAGCCTCTGGTCCAGCGGATTCCTCGAAGGAAACCTCCGCGTGCCGGCCGGCGCCACCCTGACGGTCTCCGGCCCGCCGGAGACCCTGCGCGACATGAACACGCTGTCCCGGCTCGTCATCGATGGGCGGCTGCTGTGGCAGGGTCCGGGGGCGATCCGGGGCTACGACCGGGCGCTGGTCGAGATCACGCCGACCGGCGTGATGGAACTCACGGGCGACGGCGAGGTCTTCACGCAATTCTACGGCGGCAACCAGCTCGTCAACCGCGGCACCTTGCGCCGCTCGGCCGGTTCCGGGGATGCGAGCATCCGCCACTTCGCCTGCACCAACAACGGCGCCATCGACGCCGCCAGCGGCAGGCTTGTGTTCCACTCCCCGCTCGACCTCGAAAACGGCGGCATCCTCAGCGGAGGCGGGCGAACCGTGGCCGCCGCGGACACCACCCGCCTGCTCGGCACGACCCACGTCGACAACTCGATCTTCGAGTTGGCGGGAGCCACGCTTGCCTCGGATCCCGCCGACAACGGCAGGCTCACCGGCGGCACCATCGAATGGAGCGCCGGTTTCATTGCCGGAACGGTCACCCTCGACGCCATCGCCGCCACCACCGGCAACGGCTTCCGCGAATTGACCACCTCGGCCGAGCTGCGCAACGCCGGCACGCTCACGCTCGGCGGTTCCGGCGAGATCCGGACGTTCGACCAGGCGGTCCTGCGCAACCTGCCCGGGGCCACGCTCCACGCCACCGGCGGCGTCCGGCTCACCCGGTTCTTCGACACCAACTCGGTGATCAACGAGGGCACCATGACCATCGGCTCCTCGCCCGGACGGATGATCATCGACTCGCCCTTCGTCCAGACCGCCACCGGCCGTCTCGAAGTCGGCGTCGCCGGACCGGATCCGGCCACCCCGCAGTTCGACATCCTCCAGATCAACGCCAGCGCCACGCTGGCCGGAACACTCGTCGCCAACGTCGAGGGCGGCTACAATCCCGCCAATGGAACCCCCTTCGAAATCCTCACCTCGAGCGCCCGCAGCGGCGGCTTCGATCAGGTGATCGCCAGCCATTTCGACGTCACTTACCCGACCACCGGAGACCCGCCGGTGTCACAGAACAACGTGGTCCTGGTCGCCAAGGAATTCAGCGCACTCGACTACGAGACGTGGACCGCCAACCACAGCCTGACCGGCGATGACGCCTTGCCCGGCACCGACCGGGACCGCGACGGCTCGGCCAACCTGGTCGAATACGCGCTCAACATGAATCCGAACGCACCGGACCTCCCGCCGCTCGCCAGCGAGGTCGGGTCGGTCTCCGGCAGCGACTGGCTCATCCTGCGCTACCGGCGCTGGAACGACCGCGTCAACGCCGGCCTCGTCTACCGGCCGGAAACCTCTCTCAACCTGATCGCTTGGTTGCCGACCGGCCTCATCGACGAGGCGGACCCGGACGCCGTCGAAGTCCCGGGTTCCGAGGCCCGCCGCTGCCGGGTGCCGCAGGCCGGAGGAACAGCTTTCCTGCGCCTCGCATTCGAACTGCCGGACTGAAAACCGCCGGCGGAAGTCACCGTCCACCCCCGGGGCGGCGATGAACAGGGCCGGCTCATCGGGCAGCAGGGCGGTCGGCGGGGTGTGCCGGAAAAGCGAGTCGAGAAAGCTTTGCAGTCCCGCGGACGTGCCCTTCCAGTCCGGGAGGTTGCGGGAACCGATCCGTATCCCCGGTTCCCGGGCCACACGAGCTGCTTCCGCTCCATCGTGCCAATCGGCTCCTCTCACGAATGGCCTTCATCCAGTTCATCTCGCGTAGCCCAACGCGCAGGGCGGGCATCACTTGAGTTGGCGGCTGAAGAAGAATTCCACATCAGCTTGGTCGAAATTGTCCCAAAAGGGGTCACCCCATCCAGTCACTTTTGTCTGGAGGCTCGATAGGGAAGCGATACGGCTTCCATCAAAATGAGAACTCGAATGAATCTCTGCCTCCCGCTGATCGTCGCCGCTGCCTTTTCGATTCTGCACATCGCCAATGGACAAGTCATCCCCCTCCCGGTGGTCAACGGCGATTTTGAAACCGACGCCGACGGAACCGAGGGAGCCACCGGCTGGACCATTCAAACCGGTGGAACGGCCACCCACTTCTGGACGTCTGCCGGATTGCCCGAACTCACCGGGGCCCTCGATCCCGACACCGGACAGGGCGGTTCGGGCAAGTTCCTTTCTCCCAACCGGACCGCGTCCGACCCGGACACGTCCTCGAACCCCGCCAGTTCGTTCGCCTCGCAGAGCATCGACCTCTCGACTTGGGCCGCCGTTATCGACACCGCAGCGGTCAGGCTGGGTGTAAGCTTCTACTACAGCAACGGAAATTTCCCCGAAGAGCGTTCCGTCGTCTCGGTCGAATTTTTCGATGGATCCGCCGGTTCTCTGGGTGTGGTCACGACCGGAGACCTTCCCGAGACGGCCGATGGCGGGTGGAGTGTGGGCTATGTTGGAGGTGGGGCGATCGCCGTGCCGCCGGGTGCCCGCAGCTTCGTCATCACCCTCAACCAGCGGCGCCAGATTGGTGGGATTATTTACGGCACGGCGACCAATGCCGCGTTCGACTCGGTCACGGCATCGATGGCGGTGAGCCCCGGGACTCCCGGCTTCGACTTCCTTGTGGATGCCAGCCAGGACGATGGCTTGGATCAGGTGTGGGAGGAGCTCACCCCGGGGAATCCCACCGGGCAGGAACTGCTCGTCGATGACAGCCCGGCGGTCAACCATGTGGCCGTGAGCGGTTCGGTGACAGCATTCACCCACGCATACGATTTTCCCGGTGGACAGATCGACAACGAGGGTGGCGCGCTCTTGGTTGCAGCGGGCACCACGACTTCAGAAAGTTTCCCTCTCGCCGACAACGGCGCTTGGAATGTCAGCCCCTTGACCATGGAGATCTGGTTCAAGCCGGATGCCCTCACCGACACTGCCGATAACGGCCAGATCCTCTTCGAAACCGGAGGGACGAATGGCCTCGGCTTGTTCCTGAACGACAATATTTTGTATCTTTCCAACGACTCGGGCTCCAATCAGATCACCTATGATCTGGCAACCGACCCGGATGGTGTCCTTTTGGATGATGCTACCAACGAGTTCATCCATGCCGCATTCACCGTCGACACCAACTCGCCCTTCGAGAACATACTCTATATCAACGGACGCGCTGTTGGCACGGCAAATGACAATGGCAACTGGTCCGGAAATGATGGCTCGGCATTCGGCACACGGGGCGGAGCCAATGCGGGCGGCCTGGGCGGTGGTCAGGCGGACTCGGAATCCTTCAACGGCCAGATCGCCCTTATCCGGGCCTATTACGATGACATCCTCGAACTGGATGAGATTCAGGCCAACTTCTTGGCCTATGCACCGGACGTGCTTGCTCCTTACATCACGGCGACCGGGCCGGCGGATGATTCACTTTCCGCAAATCCTCCAACCTTCCTCACGGCCACCTTCAATGAGAACATCGCACTGACGGGCTCCGGCACCATCACCATCACGGATACGGTGGATGGCACCGGCACGACGATTATCAATCTTCCGGATACGGGGGTCTCGGTTTCCTCGAACGTTCTGACCATCGATCCTGGTTCCCTTGAACCGGACACCAGCTACGAAGTCACGATTACCGACACGGCCATCGAGGACACAGCGGGCAATGGCTTCGCCGGGGTCGCTGCGGGCGAATGGAACTTCACCGCCGACGCCACCCCGCCGACGCTTGACTCCTTCGCCAACAACAAGCCCGGTGGTCAGATCTATGACAACGACTCGGTGACCTACACCGTGACCTTCAGCGAGCCGATGACCGCCTCCACGGTCGAAGCCAGCGACTTCTCAGCCATCGGCACCGCCGGAGCGACCGTCGACAGTCTCACGTCGGTTTCCGACAGCATCTACGAATTGGTGGTCACACCGACGAGCACCGGCACCATCCAGTTGCAGGTCAACGCCTCGGAAAACCTCGAGGATCTCGTGGGCAACGCTCTCGACACATCGTCCGCAATTCAGGATCCCACCGTCATCGACGTCATCCCGTTCGCTGCCAATTCCGCCGACTTCACGCTCGGGTTCCAGCAGACCGTTGCGTCCGAGGAGTTCGTCGACCAGGTCGACCCCATCGACAATCCCTGGGGAGACACCACACCCGGTCGTTTTTACCATATTTCGGTAAACCCGAACAATGCCGGCTATGGAGCCTACATTGCCCTGGACACGGATAACTCGACCCCCATCCCACCCTTCACGCGGACTTTCTCTGATCCGGTGGTCGGTTGGTCCTTCATCGGTGGCGGGCCGAATAATATCCTGACCATTTCCCAGGAAAGCGGCGGGTTCATCAGCTGGACGACCACGGACACGGTGTTCGACGCCTTCGGAATGAACCAGAGAAAGTTCTGGATCAACGTGGATCCGGGCCCGGATTTCAATCTTCCTGCGGATGAAGCAGAGGTGGCGGCCACGACCCATGATGCGGTTGCCTTGGGTTACCGGTCCTTCGGACAAGCGACCGCCACGATGGACGTTTCCACCTTGGTTTCGGGTACCGCCTACATCTTCTACGGGGCGTTCAGCGACACGCCAGTGGTTGATGCGGTCCTCCGGGATTCCTCGGGCCTCGAACCCGACATCTCTCTTCCGGATCTCCACACCAACGCGGATTTCGCCAACCGAACCGAGTATTACGTGGCGGAAGTTGCTTTCGATACCGACGGTGGAAAATATGACACCATCGTTTACAACTACTCGCAGCCAAGCGGCAACGGCCGTTCCGCCGGCATCGTGCTGACCGGCGTAAGCGCCGGCCCGGGTCCGGTGGCGAGCTTCGACATTTCGCCGATTTCCTCCCCGCAGATTGTAGGCGAGCCGATCTCCGGCATCACCATCACCGCCAAGGACGCTTCCGACCAGGTGGCCACCGGCTTCACCGGCACGGTGGACTTCGGCGGCACGGGCGGCTTCAGCGGCACCTCGGCGAGCTTTGTCGATGGCGTGCTCAGCGGGGTGAGTGTGACGCCGACCGTGGCGGGCAGTGACCTGACCTTCACGGTTACGGACAGTGGTGGTGCTTCCATCGGCACGGCCACCATCACCAAGATCCGCACTATCTTCGAGGACTGGTCCGGCGGGCTTGGCTTTGATGTCGACACCAACGGCGACGGAATCAAGAACGGCATGGCCTTCCTGCTGGGAGCACCCGGTCCGAACGCCGACGCCACCAGCCTGCTGCCGGAGGTCAGCGAAGACGGTGGCGACTTGGTGCTGACTTTCAGCATGCTCAAGCCCGCTGACCGAGGCACGGCGGCGATGAAGGTGGAGTGGAGCAGTGACCTCGGCATCTCAGACCTGTGGAGCGACAACCAGGCCATCGTGCCCGACACCACCCCGGATCCTCAGGTCCCTCCGGTTGATTTCACCATCGACGACAGCGGTGCGCTCAACGCCGTCACCGCGAGAATCTCCTCCGGGGAAGCCGTGGCGGGCAAGCTCTTTGGCCGCCTGCAGGCCGCCGAGTGATCTGCCACTGACTCAAATTCCAAGGCCGGTCCCGCTTGTCGGGGTCGGCTTTTCTCTTCCAAGAGGTCGTTTTGAGGGTTTCGTCCCAGCGGCGGTCACGAAACCGCCTGCAGCAGATTGATCGGCGCGGGAAGGAGGATAGGTTGCCGTCATCGATCCTTCGGCGCCGGCCCGAGGGTGCCGCCGAGGATCAGGCGGGCCTTGGTGAAAACCTTGCGCCGGTCGTCCTTGCGGTGACTGATGTTCTTGGTCCATCGCACCACCCGGTTGATCACGGGGCGACTGTCCCAGGCAATGTGCGCGATCGTGGGGCGGCACCAGTGGAAGGTCGAATCCGCATCGCAGCAAACCAGCGACACGTGTTCCGGGGCATGAATTCCCTTGCGGGCGAGGTGGTCCCGGGCGGCGATGAAAAGGGACGGCTCATCGAGCAGCAGGGCGGTCGGGGGCGTGTGCCGGAAAAGTGAGTCGAGGAACCTTTGCAGTCCCTCCGGCGTATCCTTCCAGTCCGGAAGGTTGTAGGAGCCGGTCGGGATCCCGTGACCCTCAAGCTCTTCGAGAAAACAACGCTCCAGAAAACCGGGGGTCGGTTTCCTCCTCTCCTCACGCACGAGAAGGATGATCCGTCGATGACGCAACTTCACGAGGCGCTCCACGAGCTCGGTGAGGGCCTCCCACTTTTGGGGCGCGGAGCTGGCGATCGGGACGCCCACCGAGCGCCCGAACAGGGCCAAGGCGGGGGTCGGTTGTTCCGCAAACCACTCCAGAACCTCGCGGGACCCCGCCACGACCACCCAGGCGTCGGCTTCCGCCCGTCGGACGACCCGGGCAATCCGGGCCACATCCATGCCCAGCTCCCGCATGGTCCGCGGCATGTAACTGGCGTCATAGCCCGCATCCTGAAGGCGGTGGAGCAAAGCGAGCAGGTAACCCGTGTCCCGGTCACTCTCCTCGTAGAGCAGGATCGCCACCCGCAGCGGAGCGGGATCGAGCTTGCCGACATCGACGATCCTCCGCTCCCGTCCCGGGCCCTGCGATTCCAGCACGCCCTCGGCCTCGAGGATGTCCAAGGCCGCCGTCACGGTCTTGTGGTTGACCCCCAGCTCCACCGCCAACCGGTTGCGACCGGGAACCGTTTCCCGCCAACGCCCCTGCCGCACCCCGCAGCGGATGCTCTGAGCCACCTGTTCGGTGATCGACGTAAAACCGCGCTTCTCCACGCCCGGAAAATGACCCGAAAAGGGACAGGAGGTCGAGCGATTTCACCCGCACGGGGGATAGACAGTGGTATCCGTTTGCCGTCTATTGAATGTGTTCCTAAGGAATAATGAGGCTCAAAACCCAACTTCATGTGATCATGCGCACAAAAATCCTTGCCACCGTCTCCGTCGCTGCACTTGCCGCGCTCTCCACACATGCGAACGCGGCCGTCGGGTTTATCTACCACGACAGCGCCACGACTACGGGTGGGGAATTCAGTGCCACGAACTATCCCATTGAGAATCTCAAGGATGCAGGTCACACATCACACCTGGATACCGAAAGTGCCGCTGACTTCAACGTGTCCTACGCCACCGCCAATGGGCCCACCGACGGATATCCGGTTACGATCACGCTCGATTTTGCGAGCGCCGTCAACCTGACCGACTTCTACCTGTGGAATCACAGCAACAACAATGGTGCCGGGG
>NZ_JBISBU010000053.1:0-35839 GCF_044385805.1 Haloferula sp. A504 | reverse complement strand
AGCTCCGTCACCGCCGCCGGAGCAGTCGGCCGAGCGAGTCCCTTACGGGCTCGCCCGCCTGCTCCGGACGGGTGTTGGAATGGTACCAGTCCCGTTTTTCATGCCATTCGGGTCAGTCCCGTTTTTCAAGCATTCAGCGCTGCGCAGGGGTGACTCCTGGGGGGAGTCGATCCGAGGATGCGGGCGTTCCGTCAAGGGTCGGAGAGGGGCTTCGCCTTTCGCATTTGGCTACGGTGTTCATGGTAGTTTCGGGCGGAATGCCTACCTCTTTCTCCTACGGTTTCCTGAGTCCGTGTCTTGCTGCGCTCCACTCGGTGGCACCCCTCCGGGGTGTGGGTTGGCGGCGGGGCGTGAACCGTGGGTATTCCCCGCTGTCGCGGGTTCGACCCCCGGCTACCCTCCTGTGACGCCTCCGGCGTCGTTTGCCGGAGACGGCATCAGTCAACTCCCGCTGCCTTGGCCGGCCCGCCCAGCCCGCAGGGGTTGAGCGGGTCTTTTTCGTAACCGTTTGGGGGGCTGCATTTCAACATTTCCAGCCCCAGGGCCAGTTTGTGCTGCGAACCTCTCCGCTGCTGCGCAGGTGAAGCGCCCTGATCGCCCCCGACGCCCGCGTCGAGAAGCTCCTCGAGGAACTGAGCTCACGGCTCGGGAACTGAATCATCCTCCGTCTTCTCCGGCTCGTCCTTCTTCTCCGCGTCCTCTTCCTCCGGCAGAAGGTTCTCCCACTTGAAGAGCTCGTAACCTTCCCCGAGGCCTCCGACCTCATCAAGCAGGGCCGCGCACTTCGTCCGCCATTTCTCGTAGTCCGGCGGCTCCTTGACCTTCTCGCGGCTGTTCGGAAAGACCACGTAGGTCACGGTGAGATCGGAAACCGGACGACTGTAGGGCGAAGCATTCTTGTTGATCTGTTTCGCCATCCTCAGCGACGCCTCGCCCACCTTGAAGGTCGGCCCACCATCACCGACGATCGCCGGATAGACATCGGTGCCGTGCACCACCACCGCGTAGTCGCCGATCCGCGGGGTGAAAGGCTCGCCGGATGCGGTCAGCAGGTTCACCGGAATCACGATGAAGGGATCGTATTCGGCGATCAGGAAGCTGCGGTACTTCATGTCCTCGATTCCCCGCTTGAGATACTCCATCCGGTCCTTCAGCCACGCCTTGCGGGCCGCGGTGGTCGCCGGGTCGGCCAACTCACGCTTGGCGTTGCCGATCCGCTTCTCCCAGCCGGCCACCATCGGGTTGGGCGTCTTGGTCCGCTTCTTCCAGCCATAGCTCGTGAAGGGTTGGTAGTGGGTCGAGTTGACAATTTCGTCCGGCATCGTCGCCAACCGATCGCCGTCCGACCCATCCGAGACCACATCCATCTCGGCCTGCATCAGGAACACCCGGCGCTGGGTTTCCGGATGCCGGAGATTCAGGATGGTCTCGCAGTCGTAGAAATTGTGACGGGTGAGCAACTCGGACAACTCGGTGGCCTTCTGCCTAAGCCGCGAGGTCTTGTTGTCGTAGAGCTGGTAGAACCAGCGCGACACCTTCGCCCCGGGCAGCATCGCTTCCAGGCCGGGAAGGATCTCCCCCAACTTCGAATTGACCTGCTGGAGTTCATCGAGGGTCGTCGACGGTTTCGGCACCTTCACTTGCAGCGTGTAGCTCGCCGCATAGGCGTCGTCGTTCTTCCGCTCCTTCGAGGCGAGGCCACCCTCGCTGACCTTGACCTCAGTCTTAAGCGTGATTTCGGACCGCAGCTTCCGCACGTCGCCTCCCGTCCGGGCGGTGTGCGCGTTGATCGGGGGAAGGATCGACTCCTCGGGTGCCTTGGAAGCCTTCCTGGCCTTTTCCGCCTCTTCGCGGGTCTGGGTCAGTTCCTCGCGCAACGCCGCCAGTTCGGCCTCGTAGCGCTGGCGCAACTCCGCCTCGGCCTGACGCAGAATGTCCTCCTCATCGGTTCCCTTGGGCGGGGTCCGCTGGCCTTCGACGAAACGTTTCACGCCCCGCAGCACCTCCTTGCCCTGCGGCGTGAAGACGAGTGCCACCCCGGCCAGCACGAGAATGAGAAAACTCACCCGGAACCACGGGAAACCCGGGCGCGGGCGCTGCTGGCGTCCGAGACCTTCGATCCGATTCGGGTTCTGCGTGCTCACGGATGTTTCCCTAGCACATCCCACCGCCCGGGGAAACGAACATTGAGACGATCGATTCAAGCGCGGCGGCGTCCACCTCGTCGAAGGCTGCGGGGAGGGTGCTGTCCACATCGAGGACGGCGATCACCCGCCCCGCCCCGTCCTTCACCGGCACCACGATTTCACTTTCCGAAGCGACATCGCAGGCGATGTGGCCGGGAAAGGCGTGGACGTCCGCCACGACCTGGGCGGCTTCGGCCTTCCATGCCGCACCGCAGACCCCCCTGCCCCAGCCGATCCGCGAGCAGCCCGGAGTCCCCTGATACGGCCCGATCACCAGCTCCGCCCCGACCACGCGGTAGAACCCGGTCCAGAAGAAATGCGGCATCTCCCCATGCAGCACCGCGACCACCCCGGCCATCCGGGCCAGCGTGTCGGTTTCGCCCGCAATCAAGCCCTGCAGGCGGGTCTCGACAGCCTCATAGCGCGCCTGTTTCTCTGCTTCGTCGGGAGTCACCACCTGTTTCACGACATCTTTCAAAACCGAAACCTGACAAACCCGCAAACCTCAATACAGTCGCGCCTGTGAGCTACCAGGTTTTCGCCCGGAAATACCGACCCCGCACCTTCGCCGACATCCTCGGGCAGGATCATGTCGTCCGCACGCTGGAGAACGCCATCTCCCAGGACCGCCTCGCCCACGCCTACCTCTTCGTCGGCCCCCGCGGGACCGGCAAGACGTCCACCGCCCGGATCCTCGCCAAGGCGCTGAACTGCACCGGTGGCCCGAAGGCGGATTTCGATCCGGACGAGGACATCTGCCAGGAAATCGCCGAGGGACGCTCGCTTGACGTACTGGAGATTGACGGCGCCTCGAACAACGGCGTCGAGGAAGTGCGCCAGCTCCGCGAAACGGTCCGCTTCGCCCCGGCACGAGGGCAGTTCAAGATCTACTACATCGACGAGGTCCACATGCTCACCAACCAAGCCTTCAACGCGTTGCTGAAGACGCTGGAGGAGCCGCCCGAGCACGTGAAGTTCATCTTCGCCACGACCGAGCCGCACAAAATCCTCGCCACCATCCTGTCGCGCTGCCAGCGCTTCGACCTGCGACCCATCCCGGCCGAAACGATCGCCAAGCAACTGCTCCACATCGCCAGCGAGGAAAGGATCGATCTCGACGAGGCGGCGGCCTGGGCCATCGCCAAGGGTGCCGATGGCGGCATGCGCGATGCGCAGTCGATGCTCGACCAGCTGGTCGCCTTCTGCGGCGAGAAGATCTCCGAGGCCAATGTGCTCGACGTCTTCGGCTTCACCTCGCGGGAGACCGTCGCCGGGCTGTCGCTCGCCCTGCTGTCGCAGGACAGCGCCAGGGCCCTCGAGATCGTCCAGCGCGAGGCCGATGCCGGCCGCGAACTCTCGCAACTTCTCGGCGAGCTGATCGGGGGACTGCGGGCGCTGCTGGTCGCCGGGCTCGACTCCGAAGCGGGTGCCGAGGGCATTCCCGCCGAATCGTGGAAGAAGATGGTCGAGGCCGCCTCGGCCCTGCCCACCGAGAGGCTACTCGCGGTGATCGATATTTTCGCCGAAACCGAGGGCCGGATGCGTTGGGCCACCAACAAGCGGCTCCACCTCGAGATCGGCTTGATCAAGGCCGTCCAGAGCCTCGGCGAAGTTCGCATCAACGACGTGATCAAGATCCTCGCCGCCGGTGCCCAGCATCTTCCGGAGACCCCGGCAGCCCCACCTACGAAACCCGACGCCGAACCGGTACCGGAGCCCGAACCCCAAGCCGAATCGAAGCCCGAGCCCAAGGCGGCCGCCAACGCGGGAGAAAGCCCGCTCGACACCATCGACCAGATGATCGCCGAGGCCCCGGACGAACCGGTCGAGGCGGTCGGCAAGCCGAAACCGAAACCGGCTCCAAAGACCGAAACCGCACCCGAGAAGCCCAAGGACGAACCGAAGCCGGCCGCCGACGACTTCTACCAGGACCCGCTCATCCAGAAAGCCCTCGACATGTTCGAGGCCAGGATCCGCAAGTAGCTTCGCGAACTTCCAAAGTCCAAGTCCAAACCTGAGATTCCTCCACCCACAATCCACCATCTCCATGAACATCGCCAAGATGATGAAACAGGCGCAGCAGATGCAGTCCGGCATGCTCGCCAAGCAGGAAGAACTCGCCAACACCGACTTCGAGGCGGAGGTCGGCGGCGGCAAGGTCAAGGTCGTCGCCACCGGTGCCGGCGACGTGAAGTCGATTTCGATCGACCCCGCCGTGGTCGATCCCGACGACGTCGAGTTTCTCGAAGAACTGGTCCTCAAGGGCGTGCAGGAAGCCGTCGCCAAGGGCAAGGAGGCCACCGCCGCCGAGATGAAGAAGCTCACCGGCGGGATGGGACTCCCGGGCATGCCCGGCATGTGACGTGCGACCCCCGGCGATGCGCACGACCTCGGCTGCAGCCCGTCACCTCGGCTGGCTCCTCATCGCCGCGTCGCTGGCTCTCCACTTCATCACGGTGGTCGCCTTTGCGCGCCAGCCGGACTCGCTGGCGGCCTACACGGTCATGCCGATCTGGGTCTGGGGCGGCGTCGGCCTGTTCCTCTGCGGCAGCGCCTACCTTTTCCTCCGCGCCCCGCTGTCCATGGTCATGACCGCGGTCTGGGCGCTCACGCTGCTGCTCGGCGCCGATGAAGCCAGGGTCATCGCCAACATCGGCAAGCCCGCCCCCCGGCCCGGTCGTCCGGCCCTCGTCGACGGCCAGCGGCCGATCCGGGTCATCACCTTCAACTCGGCCCACTTCCAATATGGTGATCCCTGCGAGGATCTGGCGCGGTGGGACCCCGACATCGTGATCCTCCAGGAGTGCCCGGGCTACCGGGTGAAGGCCATCGCCGACCGCCTCTACGGCGGCAAAGGCGACTACCGCAGCTTCGCCCTGAATGGCGTGGCCACCCGCTGGGAGATCAACCGCGAAGTCCGCAATCCGGACCGCCGCTTCCACTACTTCAATCACAACGTCACCGTCCAACTCCCCGACACGCGGACGATCGAGGTCGTCAATCTCCACCTTTCCTCCGCCGCCACCGACCTGCGCCTGTGGCAGCCGGCCTGCTGGCAGAAGCACCACGAAAACCGGCGCCAGCGTCGCATCGAAATGGCCGTGGCCCTGCGCATCCTCGAGGACACCGCCGCCTTCCCGGGTGCCCAGCCGGTCATCCTCGCCGGCGACTTCAACGCCCCGCCCGGCGACCCCGTCCAGCGCCAACTCGACCGGGACTTCCAAGATGCCTTCCTGGCCTCCGGCACCGGCTGGGGAAACACCTTTCACCGCCGCATTCCCATCCTGCGCCTCGACCAGATCCACGCCACCCGCCACTTCACCCCGGTCCGCTGCCGGGCCGTGACCACGAGAGCGTCCGACCACCGCTTCGTCGTCGCCGACCTGCTGCTGGAGTGAATGGCGCCCACCCGACGCTCCGGACTTCCCGGAGAACGAGACATCATCAGCCGTTGCCCCTCAGCCGAAGGCATTGAGGAAGCCGACTTCCAAGGCCAGCTGTTCCTGGGCGTTGGTCTGGAGGTTCGAGCGGAGTTCCTGGAGCGCATCGACGCGTCGCAGGAGTTCCGTCAGCGACACGGCCGACGCGACTTTCGCGGTCTGTGTGGCGGCGTCGGGAAAGTCCAGCCCCCCGGCCCCACATTTCTGGCGCAGGGCATCGGCCATCCACGCCTGCAGCACGTCGAAGAGCCGCTCGCGGTCGGCCAGGTAGTCGGACTCCGCCACCGCCTTCAGGGAATCCTCGCGCCGCTTCAACCAGTCACCCTCGACCGCCTGCCGGAGCGCCTTCTCCTCCTCCTTGAGCAACTCCTTGCCGGCGGCCTCGGCCTCGGCCTTGCGCAGCGCAAGAATGTGGGCGAAGACCGCCTTCAGTCCGAGCGCGGTCTCGGGAGTGCCGAAACCGCGCTCGGCGGCGGAGTTCAGCGCCTCCAGAAGCTCTGCCCCGCCACCCTCGTGGAGCACCGGCTCGCCGATCAGGACGAGTCGCACACAGCGGGACAGCACCGTCGGCAACAGGCCTCCCGCATTCTCCGTGAGCAGCATCAACAGCGTGCGCGGCGGAGGCTCTTCGAGCGTCTTCAGAAATGCATTTTCCGCCGCCGCGACCATCCGGTCGGCATCCGCGATCACCCCCACTTTCCAGGCATCGGGAGCGGAAACCACATGGAAGGTCTTCTCCAGCTCGCGGATGCCATCGACGGTGATCCGCCTCGACTTCGACTGGGGCCGGAGAATCCGAACGCCATCGCCGGCCAGCTCGTCCAAGGAGGGAACCTCCTCCTTCACCGGCTCGCCGAACAGGTCGGACCCACCGCCGCCTCCGCCGCGCTGCAGCATCCGGATCATCCGCGCCGCCAGCTCCTCCTTGCCGCTGCCCCGCGGCCCGATGATCAGAAATGCATGCGCCAGCCGCTGCCGGTCGTGAGCCTCGCTGACGAGTTCGAACGCACGATCCACCGTGAAAGCCATAGGCGCGAATGCTGCGTCGCCCGGCCCGGTCGCTCAATGCCCGATTTCCCGCTCTTCGGCCATCCAGTCCTCCAGCTTCCCGATCCGCATCCCGGTTGCGCCGAATGCCAGCGCCGTGGTCAGCACCATGGGATCGTTCCATGGCGGAAAAGACACGAGCCGGCGCCTCGTGGCAACCGGCTCGCTGAAAAATCGGATCGATCCGGCAAAATCACTCCTCCTCGGAGGAAGCCTCCTTTTCCGGGGCCTTCTTCACCGCCTTCTTGGCAGCTTTCTTGGCCGTCTTCTTCACCGCCTTCTTGGCGGCTTTTTTGGCGGTCTTCTTGGCCGCCTTTTTCGCGGTCTTCTTGGCCGCCTTCTTAGCCGGAGCGGATTCCTTCTTCGCGGCGGACTTCTTCACGAGGCCCCCACGCTTGGCATTCTCCTTCTTCCGCTTGAGGTACTCCTTGCGGCGGCGGCGTTTGACGACTTTACGGTGCTGCTGTCCCATAGCTTTGGTGGCGAGGGGTTTAAAACGCGGCCCGCCCGCCTAGCAAGGGGAATCTCAGCACTGGAGCACGGATGTGGGCCGCGCCGCTCCCTTGCGTCTTGCTACCCGCCGGTGGCTGGCCTTTCCTCCGGGCATGGCAGGCCTCGTCATCGCTCCTCGTGCTCGCATCTTTCACGGCCACGAGTGGGTCTATGCCTCGGAGGTCCGAAAGACTTTCGGCGATCCTGCTCCGGGCGATGTCGTCACACTCAAGGACTTCCGCGACCGCCCGCTGGGCTGCGCCATTTACAACCCCCAGTCGCAGATCGTCGCCCGACGATTCTCGCGGCGGCGCCAGGACCTCGACCTCGACTTCTTCCTCCGGCGCATCGGCCAGGCGATCGAACATCGCGAAGGCCTCGGAATCGACACGGGGCTGTGCCGCCTCGTGTGGAGCGAATCGGACGGCATCCCCGGCCTGATCGTCGATCGCTACGGTCCGCAGCTCGTGGTCCAGACGCTCACGCTGGCGATGTTCCAGCGCCTCGACCTGATTCGCCAGGCGCTGCTGGAACTCGTCAAACCCGATGGCATCATCCTGCGCAACGACGCCCCCATCTTGAAGGCCGAGGGGATCGAAGCCGAAACCCGCATGCTCGAGGGCGACCCGCCCGGGTCCCTCACCGCCGAGGCCAACGGAGTGGAGTTCGAGCTCGACCTGCTCGACGGCCAGAAGACGGGCCTCTACCTCGACCAGCTCGGCAGCCACGCCGAGGTCGCCCGCCTGGCAAAAGGCCGGCGGGTGCTTGACTGCTTCACCAACCAGGGCGGCTTCGCCCTCGCCTGTGCCCGGGCCGGAGCGGCCTCGGTCACCGCCGTCGACATCTCGACCGATGCCTGCGAGGCCACCCGGCGGAATGCGGAACGCAACGGACTCGAGATCGAGGTCATCGAGCGGAACGTCTTCGATTTCCTCAAAAAGGCGGACCAGAGCTGGGATCTGATCATTCTCGATCCCCCGAGTTTCACGCGCAACAAGAAGACGCTCAACGACGCCATGCGCGGCTACAAGGAGATCCACCTCCGCGCGCTGAAGCTGCTGGAAAAACGCGGCCACCTCTCGACCTTCTGCTGCTCCCACCACGCCGGCCGCGAGCTCTTTCTCTCGAATCTCGTCGATGCCTCGGTCGATGCCAAGCGGACGATCCGCCTGGTCGGCGAGCATTCCCAGCGGGCCGATCATCCGGTTCTCCCCGCCCTGCCCGAGACCCATTATTTGAAAGGGTTCACGGTGGAAGTGATTCCCAGCCGATGAAATTCATCCTGCTTCGACCGGAGGAGTGACTTCCGTCTCCGTCGGCGCAGGCGGTTCCTCCGGCGGGACGATCGGTTTCGGCGGTTCCGGAACGCGGAAGTATTTCTTTTCGCCGGCGGGAAAATGGGGGTCGAGCATGAGTTCACCGGGAGGCACGCCGGTGACATCGATCCACTTCCCGTTGTAAGGACTGATCACAAAGCCCGGCTTGTTCGGAACCGCCTTGGCAACGGGCGCACCCGGGCTTACCGGGACTACCGGAACACCTTCCACCGGGGTCCCTTCCTCGGGCGGCTTGTCTCCGGAAAGGATCTCCTCCACTTCGGCCAAAGGAGTCTTCGGCGTTTTCGGAACCTTGGACTCCCCGTTCCCCTCCCCGTTCAAGGGACCGGTGGGCCGCTCGCACGATGCAAACAGCACGAGACCCACCATTAGGAACCGAAATCTCATTCTCTTAGCCATCGTCCAACAGATTAGCGCCGGGTCAAGGCTCCGTTGTTCTTTTGCTTCGGCCCGGGATGAATCAATCTTGCGCGGATGTCTCCCTGGTCGGATCCGCCAAAGCCCCTGAGGCTGGATTCCTTCATGGCGTCCGCACTGCACGATCCGGAGCGCGGCTACTATGCCCGCCGGATCCGGGAGGTCGGTCGACGCGGGGATTTTTCCACTGCCGCCACCCTTGCTCCGGCACTGGGTCTTGCGGTTTCCCGCTGGGCCGCGGACGCCCTCGCCGCCACCGGCTGCCGCGACCTCATCGAACTCGGTCCCGGCGGGGGCGTCCTCGCAGCCGCCGTGCAATCGAACCTCCCCCTCCGCCGCCGATGGCGGACACGGATCCACCTGGTCGAGCAATCCGAACCTCTCCGCGAGCAGCAACTCCAACGCCTCGGTGCCCGGTTTCGATGGCACACGACCCTGGTCGAAGCCCTCGCCGCCTGCCGCGGACGCGCCTGCATTTTCTCCAACGAGTTCTTCGATGCCTTTCCGGTGCGCCGGTTCCGGCGGACTTCCAGCGAATGGGAGGAATCGTGGGTCCTGCCCGGCGAGGAAACCTGGCGCCCGATCACCAGCCCACCGGACTCCTCGGTCTTCGGGCAGGACTTCCCCGAGGGCCGGATCGTCGAGGTCCATGAAAGTGTCCGCGATTGGATGACCTCTTCCCTGTCCCACTGGCATCGGGGACGCATGCTCACCATCGACTACGGCAGCGAAATCGGCAGCCTCTACCATCGGCGCCCCGCCGGAACGCTCCGGGGCTACCTCCACCACCAGCGGGTCGAGGGCCGCGAGTGCTTCCTGCGCCCCGGTCGGCAGGACCTGACCACCGACATCAATTTCACCGACCTCGTGAACTGGTCAGCCCCCTGGAGTGAAACGCGGCGGCTTGTCAGCCAGGCGGAATTTCTCGCCGATTCGATCGACCCGCACGACGCCGGGGACCGGGCCGTGGCGGATCCAACGGGTGCCGGCGGATCCTTTCTGGTGTGGGAAGCGGAACGCCGTCCTTGATATTCCTCCAACGCCGCCGATTGATACCCCTGATGCGCCTGCCGTCCCTCATCGCCGCCCTCTGCCTGCCACTCGCGGCCTTCGAGCTGCCCGAAGACTCCCGCCAGTGCGTCGTCGGCATCGCGCCCGACTGGAACAGCTCGAAGGTCACGCTCACCGCCTACGAAAAAAAGGGTGGCCGCTGGGTGCGCGCCCTCGGTCCTTGGCCGGGCCGGCTCGGAAAATCCGGGATGGCGTGGGGAGACGGACTGCATCCGGTGCCCGCCGCAGCCGCGACGAAAAAAGAGGGCGACTGGAAGGCCCCGGCCGGCGTCTTCCGGATCGGCGGCGCGTGGGGCTACGACGCCTCGATTCGCAAGCACCCGAAGCAGTTCTACCGCCAGATCACGACCCGCGACCTGTGGGTCGAGGATTCCAGTTCCTCGAGCTACAACCGCCACCTGATCCTCGATCACGACCCGGCGACCGAGTGGGAGAAGAAGCAGCAGATGCGGCAGAACGACCACGCCCATTCGCTCAAGCTTTTCATCGCCCACAACGCCCCGCCGCGGGTCACTCCCGGAAAGGGCAGCGCGATCTTCTTCCACATCTGGCGCGGCGGCGGCAGCAAGCCCACCGCCGGCTGCACCACCCTGGCCGAGAGCAACCTCCGCAACCTCATCGCCTGGCTCGATCCGGATGCGAACCCGCTCTACGTCCTGCTGCCCGAGTCCGACTACCGGAAGCACGCCACCTCCTGGCAGCTCCCGTGATTCGGCAAGATCATCGAACGATTCTTCACCTCCGGGGCGCTCTTGCCATCGACCACCCAACCACTAGCCTGCACCCTCATGCGATTGACTCCCCTGTTCGCCGCCCTGCTTCTTCTCCCCGCCCTCGCCGCGGAGAAACCCAAGCCCGACGAGAAGAAGCCTGCCGCTCCGGAGCCGGTCAAGGAACCCGTCACCCGCGGCGGCTCGGTCACCATCGACGGCAAGAAGATCGACTACACCGTCACCAGCGCGCTGCTGCAACTGAAGAAGGACGACGGCAAGCCACGCGCCTCCGTCTTCCACGTCAGCTACCTGAAGAAGGACGTCGAGGATCCCGCCACCCGTCCGGTGATGTTCGCCTTCAACGGCGGACCCGGATCATCGGCGGTGTGGCTTCACCTCGGCATGCTCGGCCCCTACGTCGTCGAACTGCCCGGCGACGGCACCCAGGCACCGGAGCCCCCGGCCCGCTTCGTCGAGAACCCGCACTCGATCCTCGACCTCACCGACCTCGTCTTCGTCGATCCCGTTTCCACCGGCTACAGCAAGGTCGAGGAAGCCGGGAAACCGCAGGAGTTCCACGGCTACAAGGAGGACATCGAGTCCCTCGGCGATTTCATCCGCCGGTGGGTCACCGACAACGGACGCTGGTCGTCGCCGAAGTTCCTCCTCGGCGAGTCCTACGGCGGGATCCGCGTCACCGGTCTCTCCCAGCACCTGCAGTCGCGCTACGGGATGTCGCTGAATGGCGTGGTCCTGCTTTCCTCCCTGCTCGACTTCCGCACCCTGCGCCCCGACGCCAGCGACCCGCTCGCCTTCGCCTGCTACCTGCCCACCTACACGGCGGTCGCCCACCATCACGGCCGGATCGAGGGAGATCGTGACGCCCTGGTCGCCGAGGCGGAAAGCCTGGCCTTCGGTGACTACACGCTGGCGCTGCTCAAGGGCAACCGGCTACCCACGGACGAGAAGCAGCGCCTGGCACGTCGCCTCGGGCAACTCACCGGCATCGATGCCGGCATCTACCTCGAGCACGAACTCCGGCTCGATCCGTCGCTGTTCCGGGCCGAGTTGATGCGCGGGGAAGGAAAGGTCGTCGGACGCTTCGACGCCCGCGTGGCCTGGCCGACCACCGACCGCACCGCCGACTACGCGGTTTACGACCCTTCCTACTCGCTCGCCTACGGAGCCTACGCCACCGCCATGCTGAGCTATCTCGGCGACCACCTCGGCTGGCAGGACGAATCGCCCTACGAAATCCTCACCGGCAAGGTCCACCCCTGGAACTGGGGCGCCGACAACCGGGTGATCGACGTGACCGGCAAGCTTGAGACCGCGATGCGTGACAACCCGGGATTGAAGGTCCTGGTCATGAAGGGCCTGTGCGATCTGGCCACCCCTCCCGGTGGCATCGACTACTCGCTGCGGCAGATGGTGAACTCCCCGCCCTCCTTCCTTGATCGCATCGAGCATGCGACCTATGAAGCCGGACACATGTTTTACCTGAACCCTCCGGATCTCACCAAATCCCGGAAGGATCTGGCCGATTTCATCCGTGCCGCGCAATGAGCGACCCCTACACGCCGCCGGCCATTCCGCCGGCAAGCCAGCCACTCCTTCCGACCCAGGACGAGCGGACCATGGCCATGCTCTGCCACCTGCTGGGCCTGCTCACCGGGTTCGTGGGGCCGCTGATCCTGTGGTTGGTGAAAAAGGATGAATCCAGATTCATCGACCATCACGGCAAGGAAGCGCTCAACTTCCAGATCACCTACATCGTGGTGATGCTCGCCGCCGCGATCATCGTCTTCATCCTCTGCATCGTGGTCATCGGCTTTTTCCTGATGCCGGTGCTGTTCGTCCTGCCGGTCCTCGTGATCGTCGCCGGCA
The DNA here is from genome assembly GCF_044385805.1 of Haloferula sp. A504. NCBI lineage: Bacteria > Pseudomonadati > Verrucomicrobiota > Verrucomicrobiia > Verrucomicrobiales > Verrucomicrobiaceae > Haloferula > Haloferula sp. A504. Next base: position 23,249 of record NZ_JBISBU010000053.1, on the reverse strand, counting down.
TCATGGCGTGCATCTCCGCCAACCGCGGCGAGTGGAGCCGCTACCCGGGCTGCATCCGCTTCATCCAGTAGGCGAGCGGATCACAGAAGGATGTGCTCGACGACCTTCGCCGGTTCCACTCCCGACAACTTGAAGTCGAGCCCCTGGAACTGGTAGGTGAAGCGGCTGTCGTCCAGCCCGCAGAGGCGGAGCATCGTCGCGTGCAGGTCGTGGACCGTGACCTCGTTCTCGACCACGCCGTAGCCCAGCTCGTCGGTTTTCCCATACGCGATCCCGGGCTTCACCCCGCCGCCCGCCAGGGCGATGGAAAAGGCATTGATGTGGTGGTCGCGACCCGACCCCTGCCCCATCGGTGTCCGCCCGAATTCGCCACCCCAGATCACCAGGGTGTCCTCGAGCATGCCGCGCTGCTTCAGGTCCTTGATCAGCGCCGCCGATGCCTGGTCGGCGGATCCGGCCGAAACCTCCATGTACTTCTTGATGTCGCCGTGGTGGTCCCAGCCGCGGTGGTAGAGCTGCACGAAGCGGACGCCCTGCTCGAGCATCCGGCGGGCCAGCAGGCAGTTCGAGGCGAAGCTGCCGTCGCCCGGGGCCTCGACGCCGTACATGTCGAGCGTGTCCTGCGACTCGCCCGACATGTCGGTGAGTTCCGGCACCGATGACTGCATCCGGAAGGCCATCTCATACTGGGCGATCCGGGTGTCGATCTCCGGATCGATGCGCGACTCTCGAAGATGGCCGTTGAGAAACTTCACCTCGTCGATCATCTGGCGCTGGGTGGACTGGCAGATCCCCTCGGGGTTGCCGATGAAGTGCACCGCGTCCCCCTTCGACTGGAACTGCACGCCCTGGAACCGGCTCGGCAGGAATCCGGCGGACCACTGCCGTGATGAGATCGGCTGGGCCGAACGACCGCCCCGCGGCGTCGAAATGAGGACCACGTAGCCTGGAAGGTTCTCGGTTTCGGCTCCGAGACCATAGAGCAGCCACGATCCCATCGACGGGCGCCCCTTCACGATCGACCCGGTGTTCATGAAGGCGTGGGCCGGGTCGTGGTTGATCTGCTCGGTCCGCATCGAGCGCACGATGCACAACTCGTCGGCGACCGACCCCAGGTGCGGGAAGTAGTCGGACACCCAAAGTCCCGACTCGCCATGCTGCTTGAATCCGGTGACCGCCCCGCGCGCGACCAGCTTCTTGCCCTGGAGTTGCGCGAGCTGTTGTCCGGCGGTGAAGGACTCGGGGAAGGGCTGGCCGTCGAGCTTCGACAGCTCGGGCTTGTGGTCGAAGGTTTCCAGATGCGACGGACCGCCCGCCATGCACAGGTGGATCACCCGCTTCGCCTTCGGCGCGAAGTGCCGGGCGTTCTCGAAGATTCCCGGCCAGGGGCGCTCCGATGCCGTCGCCCGGCTGTTCAACGAGGCGAGCGCGATGCCGCCGAGGCCCGCGAAGGACCGGTGCAGGAAGGTGCGCCGGTTGACCGACATCGCGTGCTGGGGATCGAGGAACATGACTCAGTAGCGGGTGATGCTTTCGTGAAGGTTGAGCACGAGCCGGGCGGTCTGCGTCCAGGCCGCCAGCTCATGGGCATCGAAGCCCTCGGGCACGGGCGCGATGCCGATGCCGAGGAAGGCGTTGGCGTCGTCCGTGCCCTCGCGGAAGTTCTGCTCCTGCCGTTTCTGGAAATCGAGCAACCGCTGACGCTCGAGCTGGTCCGGCTGTCGGGAAAGCACGAGCTCGAACATCCGCGCAAGGCGCCCGGCGGGCTCGGCATCCGGCGTTTCGCTCAGCACCCGGACGGCAAACCCCCGGGCCGCCTCGACGTACACCGGATCGTTGAGCAGGGTCAGCGCCTGTTGCGGGATGTTCGCCTGCAAGCGGTCGGCCGCGCACTCATCCCGGGCCGGGGCATCGAAGTTCGCGAGCGTCGGCAGCAGGAAGGTGCGCTGCCAGTGGACATACACCGACCGCCGGTGCTGGCGGAAGTCGAGGTGCGGCGCGTAGGTCCGCGTCGGGAAGTTGAGGTTGGCGTAGTAATTCTCGGGCTGATAGACGCGGACCGATGGACCGCCGACATACGAGGTGTCGAGCAGCCCGGCGACCGCCAGTGCCTGATCACGGATGAACTCGGCGTCGAGCCGTCGCGCCCCCTGCTGGGCAAAGAGCCGGTTGTAGGGATCGACCTCCAGCAAGTCGCCCCGCCGGGCGCTTTCCTGCCGGTAGGCGTGCGAGTCGAGGATGAGCCGCACCATGTGCTTCACGTCCCAGCCCGACTCGCGGAACTCGACGGCCAGCCAGTCGAGAAGATCCGGATGCGACGGCGGCTCGCCCTGGCCGCCGAGGTCGTCGAGAATGTTTGACAAGCCCCTGCCGAAGAACTGCTTCCACAGGCGGTTGACGAAGTGGCGGGCGGTCAGCGGGTTTTCGTCGGCGACGATCCACTCGGCAAGATCGAGCCGGGTGAGTTTCCGGTCCTTCGGCAGCGACTCGGACGGCAGGAACGAAAGCACCGCGGGTTCCACCAGCTCCCCGGAGTCGTTCTGCCAGTCACCCCGGGGAAGAATGCGGGTGGGAAATTCCGGCTTATCGACCTTCACCGTGACCAGTGTCCGGGTCCACCCGGAGCGGCATTCCCGGATCTGGTCGAGCAGATCCCGATAGCCCTGCGGCAACTTTGCGGGCGGCGTTTCGCACAAATGCCAGGCGGCATGGGCGGTCGTGCTGTCCTCGCGGAGTGCCCGATGGAAGGCCTCGGTGAAGGCCGCTTCACCCGCCACCGGATCCAGCACCGGGCTCTGGGAAACCCTCAGTATCGAAGCCGTGTTGCCCGCCAGCACCACCTTCAGCATCGCCCCCTCCGGGACCTCGAGCGGATTCTCGAGGCAGAAGACGGCGGTCTGCGTCCGCCGCACGAGCGAATCGGGGCCCTCGTAACCCGGCTTCGGCGCCGACTGCCAGCCCTGCTTCGGATCGAGTTGCAGAGTCCGCCGGTCACCATGATCGATGCCTCCGGCGAAACCGTGCTCCCGATCGAGATCCGCCTGCGACCAGCGGATCGCAAGCTTCTGCGGATCGCCTTCCCGCGGCACTAAAAAGAACTCCGGCTTGAGCGTGAAATGCCCGCCCGACTCGCGGCCCACGGCACCATGCTCGGGATCCGGAAGCGCTTCGAGACGCAGGCTGCCGAGACGATCGGCGGCGAACTCCAGCTCGATCCCGGTGCGCTCGTCCTTCACCGCCGGACCGCTGAAACGCACCGTCGAATCCTCCCCGAGTTCATGCGGCGTCGCCTTCTCCGACCTGACCGTCACGGGCTTCAGCGGGGCCCAGCCATCGGGGTGACCTTTTGCAAACTCGCGAAGATCCTGCAGCCCCGCCACAGGTGCCTCGGAGACCATCTCCGTCTCCAGACTCTGGAAGGCCCGGTCGCGGAGAAGGTTCAAGCGTTCCACCAGGGAATCGGGACGGACGATGCGCTCCGGGGTGTAGGGATCGTTGTTGCCGGTGTATTTCGTTCCCCCGACATAATTGTTGTAAACGCCCCATTGCATGACGTCGTCGAAGAAGGCCGCCAGCGAATAGAAGTCGCGCTGCGTGATCGGGTCATACTTGTGATCGTGGCACTCGGCGCAGGCCGTCGTCTGTCCGAGGAACGCCGTCCCCACCGCCCGCACCCGGTCCGCCGCATACTTCTTGAAATACTCCTTCGACTGCGCCCCTCCCTCACGGGTGACCAGGTTCAGCCGGTTGAAGCCACTGGCGATGTGCTGCTCATCCGTCGCATCGGGGAGAAGATCGCCGGCCAACTGCTCGCGGACAAAGACGTCGAAGGGCTTGTTGTCGTTGAAGGCGTCGATCACGTAGTCGCGATAGGGGAAGATCCGCTGATTCTGGTCGCCGTGGTAGCCGACCGTGTCGGCGAAGCGAACCACGTCGAGCCACGGCACCGCCATCCGCTCGCCAAATGCTTCGCTGCCCAAGGCCCTCTCGATCGTCTGCACCACATTCTCATTCCCACCCGGCTCCGGTGGCAATCCGGTCAGGTCGAGGCTGATCCGGCGCTTCAGCGTGGCAGGATCAGCCTCCGGCGACGGCTCGATCCCCTCCTCCTCCAGTCGATCCAGGATGAAGGCATCGATGGGATTTCGCACCAGACCGGCATGCTTCCGCGGTTTCGGAACTTCCGGCCGTTTCAACGGCACGTATGCCCAGTGGGCTTCATACTCCGCACCCTGTTCGATCCAACGCCTGAGCAGCGCCTGTTCCTCGGGCGTGACCGTCTTGTTGAACTTCGGCGGCGGCATCACCACCTCGGGATCATCGGAAAGGATACGGGCCATCAACACCGAGGCATCCGGATCACCCGGAACAATCGCATGCCCGATCCCTTCCTCGAGTGCCGCGTAGGCACCCTCTGGAGTGTCGAGACGAAGCTCCGCCGCCCGGTGCTTCGCGTCCGGCCCGTGGCAGGCGATGCACTTCTGCGAGAGAATCGGCCGGATGTCATGGTTGAAACGAACCTCCTCGGCAACGGCGGAAAACGGCATGGCCAGGCCGGCAAGACCGACAATCCAGACTGACACATGCCCGTTCATGGCACCGGGGAACGAAGCAGCGGTCCCCGATTTATCAAGGATCTGTCCGAAGGCGACCGAGTCGTCCCGATCCAAAGAAAACGCCCGCAGGGAAATCCTGCGGGCGTTTTAAAAGGCAATGGAGTCCGGAATCAGGCCTTGGGCTTCTCTTCCTCGGTCTCCTCGCTATCGACAGCCTCCTCTTCGGCCACTTCCGCTTCAGCAGCGGGAGCTTCCTCCTCGGTGACTTCTGCTTCAGCAGCGGGAGTTTCCTCCTCGGCGGTCTCCTCCACCGGAGTTTCCTCGGCGGTTTCCTCGCTGGCCTCGGCGGCGGGTTCTTCGGCGGCAGCCGCAGGTGCGGCTTCCAGCTCGTCGGAATCCTCGGCCGGCAGATCGACCCACTCGATGAAGGCCATCTCGGCGGCATCGGTCATGCGGGCACCGAGCTTGGTGATCCGGCAGTAGCCGCCGGGACGATCCTTCGAACGCGGGGCGACCTCATCGAAGAGCTTCTTCACCACGTCCTTGTGGCGCAGGAAGGCGACGGCCTGGCGACGGGCGTGCAGGTCTCCCCGCTTGCCGAGCGTGACCAGCTTCTCCGCCAGCGGACGGAGCGCCTTGGCCTTGCCCAGAGTCGTGCGGATCCGACCATGTTCGATCAGGCTGCAGGCCAGATTGGCCAGCAGGGCGCGACGCTGGGAGGCGTTGCGCTTCAGTTTTGCGGTCTTGTTGCGATGTCTCATGGTCCGAATCAGTCGTCGAGGTTCTGGGCAATCAGGTCGGCAAGGCCCACGGGAGCCTCATCCTCCACCCCGAGACGCGGTGCCGGAGCGGCACCCGCCACCGGACCGGTGAGGAGCGTGGGATCAAGCGACATGCCGAGACCGAGGCCCAGCTCGGAGAGCTTGTCCTTGATCTCGTTGAGGGACTTCTTGCCGAAGTTGCGGTACTTGAGCATTTCCGCCTCGGTCTTCATCGCCAGCTGACCCACCGAGGTGATGTTGGCGTTGTTGAGGCAGTTGGCGGCGCGGACCGAAAGCTCGATCTCGTTCACCGACATGTTGAGAAGCTTCTTCAGTGCGGCATTCTCCTCGCTCGCCTCGGCCGGAGCCTCCTCGAAGTCCACCGCGTTCTCGTCGTAGTTGACGAACACGTCGAGGTGGTGGCGGAGAATGGCCGAGGCCTGCAGCAGGGCGTCCTGCGGGGTGACGCGACCGTCGGTCCAGATGTCGAGGACCAGCTTGTCGTAGTCGGTCATCTGGCCGACCCGGGTGCTGTCCACCGCATACTTGACGCGGGTGACGGGCGAGAAGATCGAGTCGATGGCGATCACGCCGATCGGCTGGTCCTTGCGCTTGTTCTCATCGCCGGTCGAGAAGCCGCGACCCACGCGGACTTCGAACTCGCAGTCGAACTTCACCTTCTTGTCGAGGGTGCAGATGACCTGCTTCTTGTTGACCACCTCGTAAAGGTTGTCCTCCTGGATGTCGCCGGCGGTCACGACGCCTTCCTTCTCCACCTTGATGGTGAGGATGCGGGGCTCCTTGTCGTGGTGTTTGAACTTCACCTTCTTGAGGTTGAGGATGATGTCGGTGACATCCTCCACAACGCCCGGAAGGCTGGAAAACTCGTGCTGCACGCCGGCGATGCGGACCGAGGTGATCGCGGCGCCCTCGAGCGAGCCGAGAAGCACGCGGCGAAGGGAGTTTCCGAGGGTGTGCCCGTAGCCGCGCTCGAAAGGCTCGGCAACAAACTGGGCGTAAACGTCGGAGGCGGTATCCTCGTCGCGGACGAGGCGGTTGGGGATCTCGAATCGAGACAGTGTGGTTGTTGACATGGTCGGGTTCGATTTGCCGGGTTTCCCTCCGACGAGCATGACAGGCCGTTGTGAAACGGGCTGCCCGGAGGACCTACGGCGGTTCGGCAGGCTCGCGCGGGCGGGGACTTAAGGGGAACCCCACCGGCTTGGCAAAGCAAATTTCACCCCCCAGCGAAGAAAAATCCCTCGTAGAAAGCCTAACATTTCCCAATCAAAAACCTGTCGCATTCCCCCGGATGACGTGCGATGATGCCACATGAAGACAGCCGAACGAAGGGCTATCATGAAGTCCAAAAGAAATCTCACCCGCTTCACCTACGAGAACACCGCTTTCCAGGGATGGAGGCTCTGCATCAGCCGTGGAGGAGCCACTTTCACCAAGTACTTCTCCGACAAACAGTATGGAGGGGGAAGAAAGTCCCTGCGTGCCGCCGAGGCCGCCCTGGACGAAATCAAGGAGGTACTCTCCCGCTCCCGCCGCATCGGGGGCAAGTTGAGCGCCACCACGGTGAAGAAGATCGAGAAGATCCTCGACACCGCCTGATGACCTGCGGCGGACCTCCGGGCTTGCGTCGTCCGAATGCCGGGCTTTGCTGATCGGCATGGGCCCGGCAATCCACTGGTTTCGACGCGATCTCCGCGTCCTGGACAACACCGCCCTGCTGCGGGCATCCATGGCTCACGATGCCGTTGTTCCTTGCTATCTCTTAAGCAGTTGGAAGGAAAAACACGCCTGGACCGGGCCGAAGCGCCAGCACTTTCTCTGCGGTTGCCTCAGATCCCTTGATGCCAATCTCCGCACACTCGGTGGCCGATTGATCCTGCGCACGGGTGGTCCCATCGAGCGCCTGCGTGAGCTGGTGGAGGAGACCGGGGCCACTGCCATCCATTTCAACCGCGACCCGGATCCCCACGGAAAAGAGGTCGAACGGCGGCTGGCCGAGAAGTGTGCCGAGTGGGGCATCGAATGCCACGGCTGGCACGACGTCACCCTCCACACGCCGCAGCAGGTCCTCACCAAGGCCGGTGAGCCCTATCGCGTTTACACGCCCTACAGCAACAACTGGCTCTCACTCGACAAGGATCCCCCGCTGCCCCGGCCGAAGGATCTCGGCACCCCCCGAAACCTTCGCTCCGAGGATTTGCCCGATGTTTCGCACTGGGGCCTCCCCGAGCCGGACGCCCGGCTGGTCGAGCCCGGGGAACGGGCCGCGCTCGACCGACTCAAGACGGCGGTCGACGAGCGGCTCGCCCGCTACGCAGAACGCCGCGACAGCCCGTCCGTCGCCGGAACCTCGCGACTTTCCCAGGATCTGAGGTTCGGTCTTCTCTCGGTGCGCACGATTTTCCGCCGGGTCGAGGAGGCCCGCAAGGCGACCCGCTCGCCGGATACCCGCCAGGGCCTCGACACCTTCGTCAAGGAGCTGGCGTGGCGAGAGTTCTACATGGCGATCCTCCATCATTTCCCGAACGTGCTCGAGGAGGAGTTCAATCCCGACTGGCGGGACCTGCCCTGGGATGAGCCCGGCGAGAAATTCGAAGCCTGGAAGGAGGGCCGGACCGGCTTTCCCATCGTCGATGCCGGCATGCGCGAGCTCCTCAACACCGGTTTCATGCACAACCGGGTGAGGATGATCACCGCCATGTTCCTAACCAAGGACCTCCATCTCGACTGGCGTCTTGGGGAGTCCTTCTTCATGCAGCACCTGCTCGACGGCGAGATCGCATCGAACAACGGGGGCTGGCAATGGAGTGCCGGCACCGGGGCCGATGCGGCACCCTATTTCCGGATCCAGAATCCCTGGTCGCAGTCGAAGCGGCACGACCCGAAGGGCGACTACATCCGGCACTGGGTGCCCGAACTGGCCGACGTGCCGGCCAACGCGCTTCACGAAGCTCCGGAAAACGGGCGCCCCATCGCCGACGACTATCCGCTCCCCTGCCTCGACCACAAGGCAGAGCGCGAGCGGACCCTGGCGATCTTCAAGAAACACAGGTCGGAGTCGGGACGGTAGCTGCGGCTTCCCCATCCGCCGCTTCCCAACCGCAATCCTTGCGTACTCCTTGCTTGACAGCCTGCGCGTCCCGGATAGCCTCCGCGCCCCGACCAGAAAGGATTGTACACAGAATGACCGAAAAAAGCATGCGTGGCGTCAGCGTCAAGAAGGGTGAACCGGTGGACCGGGCACTCAAGCGTCTGAAGACGAAGTTGGATACCGAAGGGATTCTCGAGGAAATGCGGCGCCGTCGCGCCTTCGAGTCCCCGACTCAACGCCGCCTGCGCAAGCAGCGCACCGCTCCCAAGCGCCACAAGGTCCGCTGGCGCTACATGAGTGCCTCCCAGGACGCCAAGGCCGACGAAGCCGAGGCGGCGAAGAAATCCTGAACCCCCTTCTCCGGTCGGAAAAATTTTCGAAGGCGAACCCGGACGGGTTCGCCTTCTTCTTTGACCCCAACCGCTCATCGGAGCGGATTCGGAATCAAGCGAAGCGCTTCACCAGCAGCGACGCGTTGTGTCCGCCGAAGCCGAAGCTGTTGCTCAAGGCCACGTTCACCGGCATCTCGATCGCCGTGTTGGGCACGCAGTCGAGATCGCACTCGGGATCCTGATTCTCGACGTTGATCGTCGGCGGCACCACGCCATCGCGAATCGCCATCAGGCATGCCAGCAGTTCCGAGCCACCGGCGGCCCCGAGCATGTGCCCGGTCATCGACTTGGTCGAACTCACCTTCAGCCCGTTCTTCACGTGATCCCCGAAGGCCAGCTGGATCGCCCGGACCTCGGCCACGTCGCCGAGTCCGGTCGAAGTCGCGTGCGCATTGAGGTAATCGACATCCTCCGGATTCAATCCGGCGTGCTTCAAGGCCATGGTCATTGCCCTGGCCGGACCCGTGCCGTCGGGTGACGGGGCACTGAGATGGTAGGCATCGGCGCTGGCTCCGTAGCCGACGAGCTCCGCCAAGATGGTCGCTCCACGCTTCTTGGCATGCTCCAGCTCTTCCAGAACCACGACACCCGCACCTTCACCCATCACGAAGCCGTCGCGATCGCGGTCGAACGGACGCGAGGCCGCCTCCGGATCGTCGTTGCGGGTGCTGAGCGCCTTCATGCTCCCGAACCCGCCCAGGCCGCACGGGAGAATGCTGGCTTCCGCGCCACCCGCGACCATCGCGTCGGCATCGCCGAACTTGATGATGCGCCAGGCCTCGCCGATCGAGTTGTTGGAGGTGGCACAGGCGGTGACGATCGCCATGTTCGGACCGCCGAGGCCGAATTCCATGGAGAAAATTCCGCTGCCGATGTTGGCGATCATCATCGGAATCAGGAAGGGCGACACCTTTGCCCCGTCCTTGTGGACGAGCTTCGCGTGCTCGTTTTCAAGCGTGCCGAGCCCGCCGATGCCGCTGCTGATGATCGCGCCGATCCGGGTCGGGTCGAAATTCTGCGCTTCGGCGATACCGGATCCGTCGTAGGCCATCCGTGCCGCCGCCACCGCAAGCTGGACGTAACGGTCCGCCCGCCGCGCATCCTTGGGGTTGTTGAAGAACGGGGCCGCATTGAAGTCCTTCACCTCGCCCGCGATCCGGCAGGAATAGGCCGACGCATCGAGATGCGTGATCTTTCCGATGCCGCTGCGACCTTCCTTCATGCCGGACCAGGTCGATTCCGCATCGTTGCCGAGCGGGCTGACGCAGCCCGCTCCCGTGATCACCACTCGTCGTTCACTCATCATATGACTCTCGCCCTGCGGGCTTTTTGTGCTTAGACGCTGCCACCGCGCCGCGCAAGCCTCATCCCAACGGACGCGAGCCACCCCGCTCGGTCGCGCCCCCGCACTCCGGACAGGTCTGCACGGGATCCCGGCTCGTCGCCTCGAAGACCGCGAGGCAGAGCCTGCACACCACCCGGTCCCGCACCGCCCGGCGCTCGTGTTTCGCCACCCGCCGCCGCTCACGCAGATGGAGAAAAACGATCAGAGTCATCGTCAAGCCGATCGCGTATCCCGCCAGTTGCTCCAGGCTCAGGTCGATCATCGGCCCACCACGATTTCCACCGTCAGCCACCCGGGCTCCAGCTCGTTTCCGGTCACCAGTCCCCGCGAAAGCCATTGCAGGACGACGGGCTGGCTCGAACGGATCGGCACCACATCCAGCACCTGCCCGCCGGCATCATGCATGAGCATGAACCGCCCGCCGACCAACTCCCCCGCCTTGCCGGCCGCGAGCGGCAGGCTGGCATGGGAAAACTCCTTCGTGCCGCTCTCGTCCAGGACCCGTGCGGCCAGCATTACCTCGCGGGACTCCTCGACCCGACCCTCTTCGCTTCCTCGGGGCAAAGGAGGAAGAACGGCCCCCTCGAAATCCGGGTCGTCGTTGACCGCCGACCTCATCCACTGCAATTCCACAAGCTCCGGTTGATACGTAGGTCCGCCCGCCGTTGCCGCCTTCAATGCCTCGCGACGCAGTGCCGCATACCGGGGGTCGGCAGCCGGATTCCATCGCGAGGGAAACGGCCCGGCCTCGATCGCCCGGCGCTCCGACCAGACCCTGCCCGTGCCGTCCGGCACAATCGCCAGCGTGGCCTGTTCGGGCTCGCCGCGGCTCGGCACTCCGATGCTCACGCGGACCGCCATGGCCAAGCCGAGGGAAATCAACGCCACCACGAAAATCGCCAGCAGGAAGGATCCCGCGCTGGACACCGGCACCCGCCAGTTGAAGCCAAGCCCGGCCTCCTGGTCGCGGCGTTGCAATTGACGGCGCCCCCGGAACATCACGGACCCTCCTTTGGCTGACCCAGCAGATAGACCCGGAAGCCGGCGGCCAGAGCCAGTTCCGCCACCCGCCGCTCCTCGCCCGCGGCCACCGCCTTGTCCGAGCGCAAGTACACACTCGGCACGCCGGCCGACCGCTCACGGATTGCGTTCAGGGCTTCGATCAACTCCTCCTCCGACATCCGCTCGCGATCCAGCCACAGTACCGGATCCTTTCCCTCGGTCAGGGTGATCACCGAGGCGTCGGAGGCACGCGTCAGCTGGTAGCGGGAAACCGGCAACTCGACTTGGACCCCGGCCTCGCTGACAAAGGACTGCCCCAGCAGGATGGCCACCAGCAACAGGGCGAAGAGGTCCGCGGCGGGCACGACCTGAAGGAAGCCGACCCGCTCCGGCAATGTCGTCTCCAACTTCATCCCCTGCCCTCCCGGCGCGATCCCAACTCGTCACGGATCGAAACGATTCCTGTCTCGGCGCGCGAGTCGCAGATGATGTTCACCATTTCGATACCGGTCCGCTCGATGCGGTGGAACAGGCGCTTCGCCCGGCCCAGAAAGTAAAGGTAGAAGAGATAGGCCGGAATGGCGATTACCAGCCCCAGACCGGTGGTCGCGAGCGACTGGAAGACCCCTTCGGAGAGCTTCACCGACGACACCGCCTGACCGCTGTCGCCGAGTTCCTGGAACATCTCGGTCAGCCCCAGCACGGTGCCGAGCATGCCCGTCAGCGGCGCGAGCAGCGCCACCGCCAGAATGCCACGGATGTATTTCTCGATCCGCGGCACCTCCAGCTGTCCCGCCTCCTGGGCGACGTCGCGCAGATCCGAGCGCTCCATGTGGTGGCGAAGCAGAATCGCGTGGGCGACCCGCGCCACCGGCCCCGGCGCCCGCGCCGCCTCGTGCAGCGCCTCGGCGTAGGCCTTGCGCCGGGCGTGATTCGAGAGCCCTACCAGCAGGTCGCCGACGTTGATCCGGGCCCGGTGGAAGAAGAACAGCCTCTCGACCACGAACACGGCGCCGAAAAACGCCAAGCCGAGCTGGAGCCAGATGATCGGGCCACCCCGCTCGAGCAAACCGGACTCGCTGAACAACTGGATCGGCATGGCGGGAGGATAAACGGTCGAGCCATCCATGGCCAGCCCGGGAAAACGTGCCTACCAAAGCCCGTATTTTCCGAAGCCCATCGCGTAGAGCCCCATCAGCAGGTTGGCCACGAAATGCATCACCACGCAGGCACCGAGGTTCCGCGACCAGATGCACAGCACGTAGGTCAGCGCGCCGTAGATGAACGCCCCGAAATAGTCCACCGGCCGGTGCGCCGCCATGAACAGCCCGGCGACCACCGCGAACGACAACCACGAGGGCTTGCCGAAGGGCTGCTTCCAGTAGTCGCCATCCCAATCGACCACCAGCCGCATCACGAACGACCGCCAGAAGATCTCCTCGACCAGCGCCACCACCACGGCCGCCCTGACGAAACGGAAAATCAGCGAGGTCCACCACGCGGCACCCCCTTCCATGAAGACCTCGCTCGGATTGAAGCCATCGCGCCTCGGCGCAAAGCCGAACCACTTCCACCAGCCGTCCTTGGTCAGGCTCAGGAGGTCGAACAGATGGGTTGGCAGAACCCAGAAGCCGATTCCCACCACACCGAAGACCGCACCGATCAACGACCAGCGGAGCGACCATCGGAACTCATACGAGCGCCACCAGCGAACCAGGACCACCAGGCAGACGACCGTCTGCAGCGGATAGATCCAGTGCTCCGGCGCCCGGCGCCACCACGGCTGACTGGGCAGATCGACGGCGAAAAAACCACCCGCCACCTGCAATAGCAGCAGGAAGCCCATGAAGATGGCGAAGGGAATCACCTGCCGCCGGACCCAGAGTGTCGGCTCCTCGATCCGCAACCTGTCCGACTCCGCACTCATCCCAGTCTTCCGACGAATGCTTCCATCCGCTCCATTGCGGTCTTGAGGTCCTCGAAGGCCGTCGCGTAGCAGCAGCGCAGAAATCCTTCGCCCGACGGGCCGAAGGCCGTTCCCGGCACGGCGGCCACGGATTCCTCTTCCAGCAGCTGCATGGCGAATCCCTTGCTGTCGAGACCGGTCTTCCGGATGTCGGGGAACACGTAGAACGCTCCACCCGGCGAATGGCAGTCGATGCCCATCCCTTTCAGCCGCCGGACCACGAAGTCGCGGCGTTGCTGGTAGCTTTGTCGCATCCGCTCGACCTCGGCGAGTCCGCGCTCCAGCGCCTCGATCGCCGCCATCTGGCTCATGATCGGCGCGCACAGCATCGAGTACTGGTGGATCTTCATCATCGCCTCGATCACCGGCTGCGGGGCGCAGGCATAGCCGAGGCGGAAACCGGTCATCGCAAAGGCTTTGGAAAACCCGTGCAGCAGCACGGTCCGCTCGCGCATCCCGGGCAGCGAGGCGATGGAAAGGTGATCCTCCTCATCGTAGCGAAGCTCACAGTAGATCTCATCGCTCAGCACGATCAGGTCGTGCTCGATGCAGAGCTTCGCGATGCCTTCGAGGTCCGCGCGGCTCGCCGTCGCACCGGTCGGGTTGGTCGGGAAGTTCAGCATCAGGACCCGCGACTTCGGCGTGATCGCCGCGGCCAGCGCTTCCGGCTTGAGTGAGAACCCGTCGGACTTCTTCGTCTCGACCGCCACGCCCGTGCCGTAGGCCATGGTGATGCTCGGTGAATACGACACGTAGCAGGGCTCGTGATAGATCACCTCGTCGCCGGGATTGAGCAGGGCACGCAGGGCGAGGTCGATGGCCTCCGAAACGCCGACCGTCACCAGCACCTCTCCCGCCGGATCGTAGCCGACCCCGAACAGTCCCTCCACGTAGCGGGCGATCGACCGCCGCAGCGCGGGCAGGCCCAGATTCGACGTGTAGCTCGTCTGCCCCTTTTCCAGCGAATAGATCGCCGCCTCCCGGATGCCCCACGGCGTTGCGAAGTCCGGTTCGCCGACGCCCAGCGAGATCACGTCGTCCCGGCCCTGCACCAACTCGAAGAAATCACGGATCCCCGAGCGCGGGATGGCCGCGACCTGCCGGGCGATCTTGTCTTCGTAGTTCATCGGAATGCCGGCACGCCGCCGGAAGGCGCGGCATTCCAGAGGGATTCAGTCCTTCAGGCAATGCCCGAATCAAGGCTCCCCCGCCATCAGACGCTTGAGCTTGCGCTTGAGGCGGACCTTGGCCGCCGGCGAGATGCGGTCGATGAAGAGAACCCCGTTGAGGTGATCGGTCTCGTGCTGGATGGCGCGGGCGAGCAAGCCGTCGGTTTCCACTTCGAGAATCGTGCCATCCAACTGGGGCAAGGTCGCCTTGAGCGCGGCCGGCCGTTTGACCTCGGCCCGCACGTCCTGGATGCTGAGACAACCCTCGATGTCGCTCTCCTTGTGCTCGCCGAATTCCAGTTCGGGGTTGATGAAGACGAGCGGCATCAGGTCCGCCAGCTCCGCCTCCTCGCCATTGACCCGCAGGAAGGACACGCAGTCCGGGTCGTGGGCGACATCGACGATGGCAAGCCTCTGCGCCACGCCAACCTGAGGTGCGGCCAAACCCACCCCTTGCGCCGCATGCATCGTTTCGATCATGTCGTCGACCAGTCGACGGATGTCGTCGTCGACCCGCTCGACCGGGCGGCAGCGTTCGCGGAGCACCGGGTGCCCGAGTTGGACGATGTCGAGGATCATGGCTCTTCGGCAGGCAGCGCGATGCGCGCCGGAACGTCGGTAACTTCGATCCCGGCGGCGGTCAATGCATCCCAGATCAGGACCAGCTTCTCGAGCGAGACGTCCTTGTCCGCCTCCAACTCGAGCTTCCGGGCCGGATTCTCCTTCACGTAGGCGGTCAGATAGGCCTCGAGCAGCCCCAGGCTCGGCACGGTCAGGTCATCAAGCCGGAGCGCGCCGTCGGCGTCGATCGCCAGCACCGATCGCGCGTCGGCGATGGTCATCGACTCGACCTCGCGCACCGTCGGCAACTCGATCTTCAGCACGTCGCGCTTCTTTTTGAACTCGGAGGAGACGATGAAAAAGATGAGCACGATGAAGAGGATGTCGATCAGCGAGACGATCGGCACCTGACGCGGACGGGGCGCGGGACGTTCGAAGCGCATCAGTCGGTCTTGGCGGGTTCCACCTCACCGAGCCGCGGCGACCGTTCGCAAAGGTGCGCCAGGGAGGTCAGCAGCACTTCCAGTCGCGCGGCATAGGTCTCGATTTTCCGCTGGAAGAAGCCCTGCGCGATGATCGCGGGCACCGCGATGGCCATGCCGACGATGGTCGTCTTCAGCGCGCGGCCGATGCCGGCGGTGATCATCAACCAGTCGGCATCCGACTCGAGTCCCGAGAAAACCACGACCAACCCCGAGGCGGTGCCCAGCAGCCCGAGCAGCGGAGCGACGCTGATGACGACGTCGATGGCCGTCATGCCCGAGTGCAGCCGGACGATTTCGGCACGGGCCAGGGCCTGCACCGGCTCGGCGATCTCCGACTGCGGTTTGCCGCGCTGGCGGACGGTCTCGGCACACAGGCGGGCCAGCGTGCTTTCCCCCTCCTCGAACCTCTCGAGCACGGGAGCGACCTGCTTGTTGCGGATGAGCGACTCGAAGGACTCCACATCCCGCGCCAGGTCCGCCGGCAGGATCCGACCCCGCGAAAGCGTGAGGAACTTGAACAGGATGGCGGCGACGGCGACCACCGAGGTCGCCCCCAGCATGCCCATGAACACACCGCCCTCGCGGAAGAACAGGCCGATCTGCTCGATGAGGCCCGGCGAGGCGGCGGCGAGAATGGAAGTAACGGGGGAATTCATGCGTCGGATGCGGGCCGAAGCTCGACCTCAGAAGATGAAGTTGTAAAGCAGTTCCAGCGGTTCGCCATCGAGTTCGCGCTTCACCGCGGCCGGCATCTCCGGGAGGTCGGCATCGCGGATCGCCATGTGGGTGAAGCCCTTCTGGATCGTGCCGACGCCGACTTCCTCAACCGTTCCGACCGAGCGCACCCGCCCGTTCTCGTCGAGCACGACCCGGATCCTCAGCACGCCGGGCGTGATGAAATCCCGGTTGCGGACCACCTGCCGCTGCCACTCGCGCTCGATCGCCCGACTGAGCGCCGCATGATACGCACCGAGCGGACCGGCCTTCACATCGAGCGCCGACCGTCCCTGGCGCGAGATCGACCCCTTGAGTTCGGTCTTTCGCTGGAAACCACGGAAGCCGGGCTCCGATCCGGCCTCGGTGCGGACGGCAGGCGGCTTTTCCTTCGGACTCTCCTCAACCTGTTCCTGCGCCTCCTCGGCGGGCTCTTCATTCTCGGGGACGCTCTTCGGCTCCTCCTCCGCCATCTCTGGCGGCACCGGGCGATCGACCGGAAAGGGACTCTCGGCGAGGGTCTCGCGACGGCCACCCGGATCGCCTTCCTCCGGCGCGTCGAGGGGCGGCGGCGACGTCGACTCGCTCGCTTCGGCGGTTTCGGCCGCCTCTTCCGCTTCGGATGGCGGGGTGGGTGGTGCCGCCACGGTGGGTTCGGCCGGCACTCCTGCCGGATCGACGATGTCGAGTCGCCCGTCCTGGTAATCGCTTTCCGTGGTCTCCATCTCGCCTTCGACCCGCGGCGCGATCCCATCCTGACTCGGTCGATCCGGAGCATCGGGATCGGGGGCGGTCTCGCTGGTCCCCAGGGTGTCGCGCTCGCCGATGAAATCCGGATCTTCCGGGATGCCGGCAGGCTGATCCTCCGAGGTCCGGGCGAATCCGAGACGCTCCTTTGCGGGGGCGGGCGTCTCCTCGGCCCGCGTCACCGGCTGGATGGTCATCACCCGGTCCTTGGGAGCGCTCGCGGACGAGGGATCGACCGGCGGCGCAAAGATCAGCGAACGCACCGCCAGAACCGCCAGGACGAGGATGATCCCGCCATTGATGCCCACCGACGCCAGCATCGCCATCAGCCAGAGGCGGACGTCGCTGTTTCGTTGGGCGGTCAGCGTGGCGGACACGCTCCGAACATTCACCGAGACCGGCCCTCCTGCAATCCGGGAAATCCGCCGGCGTCCGGCACCTACCAATCGGCGATGCGCTCCGGCAGGTGGGAGTGCGAAGTCGCCAGGGAACAATCGAGATACAGATCGCCGAGCGGCGGGATCTGGTTGCCGCCCAAGGTATAGACCCCCTGCGTCGGACAGGCCGGCAGGGCTTCGAAGAAGCGGTCGGGACCGATCACCTTCATTTCAAGATTGGGCACGCTGTCTCCGGGATTCAGGCCGGACATGTTCGCATAGCCGCGCACCGCCTTCTGCACGCTCGCGATGTTGGTGATGCAGATGGTTCGGTCGCTGCCACGTTTCCACGCGCGGGCACCGACCAGAAGGATCGTCGCAAAGAGCATCAACGCGAGAATCACGATCGCGAGTTCGATCAGGGTGAGTCCCGGCAATCCCCGAAAACGTGGCGACGGGTTCATGGTCGATCCGACCAGTCCCGCGTCCCGGGTGGCATTTTTCATGGCTGGTTTTTGGAACAGGTGCTTAGGGAAGCGACCTCCAGCTTACTTGATACGGTTTTCCGGACAAGAAATAATTAAAAAGTTTTCGGAAACCTTTAATAATTTCAGGATCTTCGTCCCCGCGCCAGCTTCCAGCACTCCAGAAATCCGCTCGCAAAGTCCTGCGGGCTCACCTCGATCCAGGCGTCGATTTCATCCGGCGGCAGCCACAGGACCGACTCGATCTCGGAGCAGGGAAACTCGGGTCTGCCGTCCCATCGCACCAGATACAGGCAGACGTGTTCCCAGCCGGTCGCCGCGCACGGCGGGATCCGCCCGATTTCCTCCGGCTCGGCATCGCGAATGCCCATCTCCTCCGCCATTTCGCGCTCGGCCGCCGCGGGATAGTCCTCCCCCGCGTCAAGGTGCCCGGCGACGCTGGAGTCCCACACTCCCGGGTGAACATCCTTCAGGCGCGAGCGCTGCTGAAGCAGCAACTCGCCGCGCCGGTTCACCGCGAAGACATGCACCGCCCGGTGCAGGAGCTTCTTGGCATGGACCTCGGCCCGGGTGGCCTGGCCGACCACCTGATCCTGCTCATCGACGACGTCCAAAAGCTCGTCGTCCCGCTGGGCGATCTCCTTGAGCGGGTGCGGATCGTATTCCCGTGTCACCGCCACCCAGTCGTCGAGATCCAGCTCCTCCGCCCGGGCGGTCGCGGAAATGCCGAGCCGCTCCGCCACTGCGTCCCAGCCCGGATCCTCCGGCATCTGCTTGCGCAGTTGCTTGCGCCGCTGGGAGAACCCCCGGCGGATCAGCTCGTCAAAACGCCGGCGATCGAAGACGGGAAAACGGTCCCCCAGCGGCGTCAGCACCGCCACCGTCGAGTCGATCGAGGGACGGGGATGGAAGGCTTCCGGCGGGATCACCTTCAGGGGGCGGACGTCCCACTGGCTGCGCATGCGCAGCGTCAGCACCCCGTAGTCCTTGGTCCGGGGTCCGGCGCCGATGCGATCGATCACCTCCTTTTGGAGCATGATCACGGCTTGCGAAAAGGGGCAGGGCGCGGACAGGAAGTTCTTCAGGATCGCCCCGCCCGCCGAGTAGGGCAGATTGCCGAGAAACTTGACCGGCCGGTGCTTCCACAGAACCCGCGGGTCGAACCGTGCCCCATCGGCGTGATGGACCTCGACCTCGTCGCGGTCGGCGAACCTCTCCTTCAGCCAGGCCGCCAGGCGGGAATCGAATTCGATCAGCACGAGGCGCTTCACCCGCCCGATGAGCTCGCTCGTCAGCGCCCCGGTCCCCGGTCCCACCTCGACCACCGTGTCTTCCGGCCGGGGTTCGAGCTGGTCGGTGATCCAGCGCGCCACGCCGGGGTCGCAGAGAAAATTCTGCCCGAGCTGCCGATTCGGGCGCACGCCCGCCTGCTCCAGTGCTTCTCGGATTTCCGCTCCCGTCACCCCGCCAAACCATGTCTTCCGCCCCGATCGGGCAAGCCCGGGATGACGACAGCGGTTCTTTTTTTCAGAATGATTGAACACTCTCCCCTTCTCCGGGTCTCAACCCTCTGAAAACCGCGCGTTAGTGCAGTTTTCATGTAAGGGTGAACAGTAGTTGTCGGTTCCGTCATCCCCCCGGAACGCGAACTTGGCAACTCTCCAGCCGTCGGGGAGTGGGTGCTCCCCGGCGGCAACTTTTTTCGGGCCATCGCGATCCCGGAAAACCACGGCCCGCCTCCCGCCGGATGCACGGCTCCCTTCGACAATCCGCTTCCAGGCGATTCGTCAAAGCCGGGGCGTCGCGGTGCCCGGGATCACTCACCGAGCCTTTCGGGCGCGTGTCCCGGGACGTCGGTTGAAAATCCCCTGCGAATAAGGATTGAAGCCTCTCCGGGCGCTCCCTTTACTTCCGCCCCGCCGAAGCGCGGCACCTCTTCCATGATCGAAAACATCCGCCGATACACCGGACTGATCTTCATCGTCATCGTCCTCCTCCTGCTGGGCTTCATCTTTATGGATACCAGCGGCTTCTTCACCCGCTCCGGCACCGGCGGAACCGCCGTCACCATCGACGGTCGCGCCTACTCGGTCTCGGAAGTGCAGAAGCTGGGCGCGGCACCCTACGAGCTGATCCAGCGCATCCCCGATTACCGCCTGTTCGGTTTCATCAACACCCTTCGCGGCGACGCCACCGAGGCCGATAACCAGGAGCTGCAGTTCTTCACCGGCCGCATGCTGATCCAGCAGGCCCGCGAGGATTTCGGCATCCAGCCATCCGATGAGGAGGTGGATGAGTTTGTTCGCGGCCTCCGGATCTTCCAGGCCCAGCCACCCCTCGGCTCCCCTCCCGGCACCCCTGGAGAGTTCGATCAGGCCAGCTACAATACCTTCATCCAGAAGCGCCTCGGTTCCTACGGCATGGTCGAGCGCGACTTCCGCGAACTGGTCCGCGACATCATCGCCACCGAGCAGCTCCGCACCCTGATCGGCGGTGGACTCGAGGGCAGTCGCCATCTGGCCGAGGCGATGACCGTTGTCCGCGACCAGAAGGTGGAAGCCAGCGTCGCCTCCATCGAAATGGAGCCGTTCCGCGCAAAGCTGGATCCCAGCGACGAGGACCTGAAGGCCTGGTGGGAAACCCGCAAGGAAGCCTACCAGACCGAGCAGCGCGTCAAGGTCAGCTACGTCCTCGCCTCGCCGGAATACCCGGAAGAGATCCAGGAGAAGCCGGAGCCGGCCGATGCACCCGAGAAGACCGACGAGGAACAGGCCGCCGAAGATGCCGCGCGGGAGGAACGCAAGGAGAAGCGCCGGCAGGTCGATCTCGAAGTGGCGAATCTGGCCAACGATTTTATCAACGAGGTGAACTCCACCGAAGGAGAAGCCTTCGACAAGGCGACCGAGAACCACGGTCTGGAGATCATCAGCACCGACTGGCTCACCCGCAGCACCTTGCCCGCCGATCTCCAGCTTCGGACCCGCTCCTCCTACGCCGGCACCCAGCTGGCCGACCTGATTTTCGGGCTCACCACCGGCCCCGATCCGCTGGCTCCCTTCACCAATGCCGTCGCCGTCGGAGAGGCACAGTTCATCGTCGTCCGCCTCGACGAACTCGACGAAGCCCGGGAGAAAACCTTCGAGGAAGCGCGCGACGAGGTCCGCGAGGACTACATCGCCGAAAACGCCGGCGAGGCACTCGCCGCCGAGGTCGAGGCGAAGACCGCGGCCCTCGAGGAAGCCATGGCGGGCGGCAAGAGCTTCGAGGAGGCGGCCAAGGCGCTCGAACTCGAGCCGCGCAAGCTCGGCCCCTGGGGCATGACCGATTCGCTCGACAACGAGTTCAACTCGCGGGAAATCTTCCAGCTCGCGTCGACCACCAATCCCGGCGAGTTCGCCGAGCCGTTCATCAGTGACGATCGCGCGGTGATCATCCACGTCGATGCCCGCCAGATCATCAAGGACGACAACCGCGGCCAGCAGGTCGACCAGTTCGCGGCGAACATCAGCCAGAACGCCGAAACCGCCACCTTCGACGCCTGGTTGCGCCAGCGCACCGCCGAGGCCCAGGTCACCCTGCCCTCGCGTCCCTGAACCGATGTCCGAGCGCGACGAGCTTTTCGACGAGGCCAACGGCTGCCTTGCGCTCGGCGATCTCGAAGAAGCGGCCGCCCTCTACCGCCGCTGTGTCGCGATCGATCCGGAATTCTTCGACGGCTGGCACGCGCTGGGGATGGCGTTGCTGAAACTCGATCAGGTCAAGGAGGCGATCGGTTGCGGACTCCAGGCCACCACCCTCCGGCCCAACGACCTCCTCGCCTGGACCTCGCTTTCGCAGATGTACGTCCGCGACGGCAACATCCCCGAGGCCGAAGCCGCCAAGGGCAACGCCCGCATCCTCTCGCTCGGTGGCAAGGTGGACCGCTCAGCCGATGGCTGAAGTTCCAAGTCCGAAGGTCCAAGTTCCAATCGCTCCGCGCCCCACGCTTTACGCTCCATGCTCCTCACCACCGCCATCGACTACACCAACGGCGCGCCGCACATCGGCCACGCCTACGAGAAGATCTTCGCCGACGTCCTCGCCCGCTACATCCGGCTGCGCGGCGACGAGTGCTATTTCCTGACCGGGGTCGACCAGCACGGCCAGAAGGTCCAGCAGACCGCGGAAGCCGAGGGCATTCATCCCGCGACCTTCGCCGCCAAGAAGACCAAGCTCTTCCTCAACCTGTGGAAGAAGACCGGCGTCGACTACGACGGCTGGGCCGAAACCACCGACGACCGCCACAAGGCCTGCGTCCAGCAGATCCTCACCTCCCTCAGGGAGAAGGGCGAACTCTACAAGAAGGGCTACAAGGGGCACTACTCGGTGCGCCAGGAGCAGTTCCTCACCGACCGCGACCGCAACGAGGACGGCTCCTTCGGCCCGGAATGGGGCGAGGTGGTCGAGATCGAGGAGGAGAACTGGTACTTCCGCCTCTCCGCCCATGCCGCGTGGCTCAAAAACTACGTGTCTAGTAGGGAAGACAGTGTCATCCCCGCCTTCCGGCGCAACGAACTCCTCGGGGCGGTCGACCGTGCCGGCGAGCAGGACCTGTGCATTTCCCGCCCCAAGGAGCGCCTGCGCTGGGGCATCGAGATCCCCTTCGATCCCGAGTTCGTGACCTACGTCTGGTTCGACGCCTTGATCAACTACGTCTCGTTCGCCGGCTACCTGGCGGCCGACGATGCCGGCCTGCCAGATTTCGACAAGCTGTGGCCAGCCGATGGCTCGCCGACGCCTCTCCACATCATCGGCAAGGACATCCTGGTCCCGGCCCACGGGATCTACTGGCTTTGCATGCTCCACGCGATGGGCTTTCCCGACGAGCAGCTCCCGCGGTTGCTGGTCCATGGCTGGTGGAACATCAGGGGCGAGAAGATGTCGAAGTCTCTCGGCAACGTGGTCGATCCCGACCAGCTCGCCGACCGCTTCGGCCCGGACGCGGTGCGCTACTACCTCGCCCGCGACATCGTCACCGGCAAGGATTCGGATTTCGATCCGGAGCGCCTCGTCATGCTCTACAACCAGGAGCTGGCGAACGAACTCGGCAACCTGTGCAACCGCGCGCTCAACATGACCGGGCGCTTCTGCGGCGGCGTCGTGACCACGACTCACGAACCCGAGGCGCAGGACACCGCGCTGCGCGAGTCGCTGGCAAAGGCCACCGCCGACTACCGGGAGGCCATGGACCGTTTCGACCCCTCGGCCGCGCTCAAGGCGATCAACGACCACGTCACCCACTGCAACGGCTACGCCGAGCGCAACAAGCCGTGGGAACTGGCCAAGGACGCGGCGAAGAAAGCGCGCCTGGAGACGGTGCTCGCCCACATGGTCGAGAGCCTCGCCCACCTCACGGTGCTGCTTTCCCCGGTTCTTCCCGAGCCCGCCGCACGCCTCGCCCACCAGCTGAGGATGGACAACCTGCTGTCGCTCAAGCTCGACGACCTCGCCTGGGGCCTGATCCCCGACGGCCACGCCACCGGCAAGCCCAAGCCGGTGTTTCCGCGCATCGTGATCGAGGAGGAATAGGCGTGGCGG
>NZ_JBISBU010000052.1:0-36306 GCF_044385805.1 Haloferula sp. A504 | reverse complement strand
CAAACCGCTGACTGGACAGCCGGATGCGGGAGATCCGCACGTCCGGTTCGAAGGGAGGGGCGGCGCAAGCCAATGCGCCGTCCCTACCCCTATCCTCAAAGCGCCCACTTGCCTTGGTCGAGCTCGGCGACGCAGGCGGTGAGCAGGTTGATCCCCGCCTCGATGTCCTTCTTGTGAGCCGTCTCGACGGTCTGGTGGATGTGCCGCGTCGGGATCGACACCGCTCCGGCGATCGAGCCGCCCGGGACCATCCGCTGCAGCGCCGCGGTATCGGTGCCGCCGGCCCCGAGGATCTCGGGTTGCCACTTGATCTTGTTGCGCGCCGCGACGGCCTTCATGTGGGCGATCATCCGGTAGTCGCAGATCACCGAGGAATCCATCAGCTTGATCGCCGCCCCCTCGCCGAGCGAGGTGACCTTCTGGTGCGACGGTGTGCCCGGCACGTCGACCGCCAGCGTCACGTCGAGGCCGATGCCGAAGTCCGGCTTCACCTCCAGCGCCGCGACATTGGCGCCGCGCAGTCCGACTTCCTCCTGCACGGTGAAGGCCGCATAAAAATCGTAGGCCGGCTTCTTGCGCGATTTCTTCATTTTCCTGAGCGTCTCGAGCAACAGGAAGACCGACAGTCGGTTGTCGAGCGACTTCACCGTCACGCAGTCGCCCATTTCCTCGAGTGGTGCCCAGCGGGTGATGAAATCGCCGACCGACACGATCTTCTCGATGTCCTTCTTGGTCCGCCCGCAATCCACGAAGTAGTCGTCGATCTTCAGGTTCTTGCCGCGCTCTTCAGGGGTCATGATGTGGATCGGCTTGCAGCCCATCACTCCGAGGATGTCCTTCTTTCCGTGAACCAGCACCCGCTGCGAGGTCAGTGTTTTCGGGTCGAAGCCACCCACCGGGTTGAAACGGAGGAAGCCGTTGTCGTCGATGTAGGTGACGATGAACCCGATCTCGTCCATGTGCGCGGCCGCCATCACCTTTTTCTTGGAGGAGCGACCCTTTTTGAGCGCGACCACATTGCCCATGTTGTCGGTGCTCACCTCGTCGGCGAGACCGTCGAGTTCGGCGAGGATGAGTTGGCGGATGGCCTTTTCATGGCCGGGGGCACCGGGAGCTTCGCAAATGCGGGCGAGGAGGGAGACATCGATGGACATGACGGCGGCGAGCTTCGGGAATCCTACCCGCCCTGACCAGCTGGAAGATGGCAAAGGATTCGCGCGACCCGGTCGCGTCCCGCCGTGCCGGAGTGGCTCGCAGAGCTGGGGGACCTCGAGAGTGGTTCCGGCGTTGGTGACGAGCGGGAAGTGGCCCCGCCGTCGCTCGACGAGCGATGGCGCTCCCGCCGACCGACGGCACCCGCTCTCCCCGGATGTTCCGAAGTCCGTTTGCCCCTTCCCGCCGGCCACCCCTGCCGGAACGATTCACCCGCCACGCGGCGGCGTGAGCTCGCTAGTGCCCAGGGCGACCTTAGCGTTTCGCGTTCAGCATCTTACGTTGAAACACGCACATCAGCGACGATCTGCCGTTTCAGGCTCCGCAAAAATTTGCATGCTGAAAAACCGGGTGGAAAGGTCCCGAAGTCCCCTGAAGTCCCCTAACATTTTAGAATTTTCCTCGCGGCATCCACTGGATTTCGGCGGCCGAGATTTTTCCAGACGCAATCCCGGCCCGTTCGCTTTTTGCTCAATCTTTCCGAAAACCTTGATTTTCAGTAGCGGGCGATTCCAAAGCACCGAGTCAAGCCCCCGCTGCGACTTCTTTAATACCACATCTTGTGTGTGAATAGATTTGTGAATACCATATGAGCAAAATCGACTTGTCCGGATCCGCCAAACTGTCGCAGTATCCCCAACGCTGCGCCTTGCGCTCTAAATTCCGTCAATACTTCTGAATTAACACCCGTTTTTCGCCCGAAAATGTCTGCCACCACCACCATCACCGTCGGTACCCGCACCTTCACCCTCGACAAAGAGAAGGCCGAGCAGGCTTTCGCCGCCAAGAAGGTCATCAATGGCAAGGACACGATGTTCTTCAACATCCTGCCGCTCAAGTACCAGTGGGCCTACGACCTCTACAAGACGATGAAGAACAACCATTGGGAGCCGGAGGACATCCCGATGCAGAAGGACGTCGAACAGTGGCGCTCCGGCGATGAGATTTCCGACGTCGAGCGCTGGATCATCAAGATGGGCATCGGTTACTTCTCCGCCGCCGAGGGGATCGTCGGCGACAACATCCTCCACGTGATCCGCGAGGTGGTCACCGCCCCGGAGCTCAAGCTCGTCCTCGGGCGCCATGCCCACGAGGAAAACATCCACGCCGACTCGCTGGTTTACATGCTCTCCTCGATCGGCCTCAACCCGCACGAGTGCGAGGCGATGTTCGAGGACGTTCCGACCATCACCGCCAAGAACCACTATGTGGTCTCGAACTCGCGGGCCATGCGCCGCGACATCGACCTCACGGTCACCAGCAACAAGCAGGACCTGGCCAAGAACATCTTCCTCTTCGGCCAGTGCATGGAGGGCACCCAGTTCTACGGGCTCTTCGGCATGATCCTCAGCCTCTACCGCCAGAACAAGTTCCCGGGCATCGGCCAGATGTTCCGCTACACGCTGCGCGACGAGTCGAACCACATCGAGCTCCTCCGCAACCTGCTGATGGACCTCGTCGATGAGAACCCGGACATCTGGACCGAGGACTTCCGCGAGGACCTCCGCCAGACCATGGCCGAGGGCATCCGGCTCGAGAAGGAATTCATCCGCGACTGCCTGCCGGTCGCCGGCATTGGCCTCAATGCGGCCGATTTCGAGCAGTACATCGACTACATCGCCGACCGCCGCCTGACCTCCTGCGGCCTCGCTCCGCTCCAGTCGGAACCCGTCTCGAACCCCTTCCCGTGGCTCGCCGAGATGATGGACATCAAGAAGGAGCAGAATTTCTTCGAAGGCCGCGTCACCGAGTACCAGAAGGCCTCCGCCCTCGGTGACGTCGATGATGACGACCTTTAAGGCGCGCTTGCGCGCGAGTGTCAGGTGATCGGTGAGCAGTGATCTGTGTGTGTGATTGGGAAACGTCAGGGAAATGAGCGAGATTGAAACCTTCGAAGACCTCGATGTCTGGAAACGTGGCTGCCAGTTGGCGGTCGACGTCCACGTCGCGGTTGCCGACTCCAAAGACTTCGCCTTGCGGGGTCAGATGGAGCGCTCATCCCTGTCGATCCCGTCCAACATCGCCGAAGGCGCCGAGCGCGACAGCACCGCCGAATTCATCAAGTTCCTGCGCTACTCGAAGGGCTCCTGCGGCGAACTCCGCACCCAGCTCTACGTCGCCGAAAAAGTCCGCCAGCGCCTCGACCTTCCTTCCCTCGAAAACTCCCGCCCGATGATCAACGAGACCCGGGTCATCTCCCGCATGCTTCAGGGCCTCATCAACTCCCTCAAACGCCGCCTCGGCAACTCTGCCACCGATCACTGATCACCGCTCACCTGGCACTTCGCCCGCCACCCGCACCCACTCCCTAACCTCCAAAGAACCTACCGCCCCAAATGTACACCAATCTGAATCTCGACGAAGACCTCAACCTGAAGCAAGTCATCACCGACCGCTTCGCCCTTCCCGCCTGCGACCGCGCCCACACCTGGCGCGAAGTCCTGCCAGCGGATCGACGCAAGCCGATCACCGACATCACGGTGACCCGCGGCAACGAAGAGGCCCACTTCTCGCTCGAGGACGTCGCCGATGCCATCGGCGAATCGCTCACCGACCTCCTCATCGCCCGCAAGATGGGGGACGATGCCATTTTCAATGAGGAAAACCGCAAGTTCGTCTCGGATGTCGCCCACGCGGTCGCCAACTCGCTGACCAAGACCCTCGACGAGGGCGGTCGCCTGCGGCTCTCGGAAGGGGACCTCTACCTGCTCATTGAAAAGGCGCTGCTCGAGAACGATGCCTACGACGTCGCCAAGTCGCTGGCCTTTCGCCGCTCGATCGAAAAGGGCGGCAACATCTCCGCCGGCACCCAGCCGCACGCGCTTCCCGTGCGCCTCATCCGCCGCAATGGCAACGTGGTGCCGTGGAGTGAAACCAAGATCGAGATCGCCGTCCGCAAGGCCTTCCTCACCATCCACGAGATCCCCGAGCCGGCGACCGACATCGCCGCCGCCGTCACCGAGCGCGTCCGCCAGGGCGACCAGTCCTTCGTTCACATCGAGGACGTCCAGGACATGGTCCAGGAAGAGCTGATGAAGCAGGGCCACTACAAGGCCGCGGCCCACTACATCCGCTACCGCGACGAGCGCGCCCGCCTGCGCGTCGAGAACGAGGAGTCACCCGACGAGACCGATCAGGACCTTTTCATCACGGTCATCACCGACGACGGCGAGACCAAGCTGTGGGACGGCACCGAGCTCAAGAAGCGCATCGCCTTCGCCTCCATCGGCCTCGACCTGTGCCTCACCGACGCCGAGATCGAGCGCGAGCTTCGCCGCTCGGTCGGCGCCGAAATCAAGGAGAAGGACCTCAAGAACACCGTCATCCTCAACTCCAAGTCGCTGATCGAGAAGGACGCCGACTTCGCCAAGTTCGCCGCCCGCATCCTGCTTTCCTACGTTTACGAGGAGGTTCTCGACTGGTCCATCCTGCGCGACGGGGTCGAAAAGCTCAAAGCCGCCCACAAGGCCGCCTTCAAGACCTACCTCAAGCACGGCATCGCCATCAAGCGCCTCAATCCCGAGCTGCTCGAGCTCTACAATCTCGACACCCTGGCCGAGGCCTTTGATCCGACCGCCGACCTCGACTTCGACTACCTCGGCATCCAGACCCTCTACGACCGCTACCTCATCGTCGACAAGACCGGCGACCGGCACCGCCGGATCGAGACGCCGCAGTTCTTCTGGATGCGCGTTGCCATGGGCCTCTTCAAGAAGGAGGAGACCAAGCGCGAGGACTGGGCCATCCGCCTCTACAACCTCTACAAGGGTCGCCGCTTCTGCTCGTCCACCCCGACGCTGTTCAACTCCGGCACCCTGCACAGCCAGCTCTCGTCCTGCTACCTCTACAAGGTCGACGACTCCATCGAGTCCATCATGCTCCGTGGCGTCGCCGAAAACGCCTTCCTTTCGAAGTGGGCCGGCGGCCTCGGCGGCTCATGGACCGCCGTCCGTGGCACCGGCGGCTACATCCAGGGCACCAATGGCGAGTCGCAGGGCATCATCCCCTTCCTCAAGCTGCACAATGACCAGCTCGTCGCCGTCAACCAGGGCGGCAAGCGCCGCGGCTCCGGCTGCGCCTACCTCGAGAGCTGGCACAACGACATCGAAGACTTCCTCGAGCTGCGCAAGAACACCGGTGACGAGCGCCGCCGCTGCCACGACATGAACACCGCGAACTGGATTCCGGACCTGTTTATGAAGCGCATGGAGGCCCGCGAGCACTGGACCCTCTTCCGCGCCAACGAGACCCCCGACCTCCACGACCTCTACGGCAAGGCCTTCGAGCAGCGCTACACCGAATACGAGGCCATGGCCGCCGAGGGCAAGATCTGGTCCCGCGAGCTGCCCGCCATCGACCTGTGGAAAGGCATGCTCAAGATGATCTTCGAGACCGGCCACCCGTGGATCACCTTCAAGGACCCCTGCAACCTGCGCTCGCCGCAGGACCATTGCGGCGTCATCCACTCGTCGAACCTCTGCACCGAGATCACCCTCAACACCTCCGACGAGGAAACCGCCGTCTGCAACCTCGGCTCGGTGGTGCTCGACACCCACGTCACCGCCGATGGCGCGCTCGACCACGAGATGCTCAAGGAGACGATCACCGTCGCCATCCGCGCGCTCGACAACGTCATCGACATCAACTTCTACCCGACCGAGGCCGCCAAGACCGCGAACTCCCGCCACCGCCCGATCGGCCTCGGCGTGATGGGCCTGCAGAACGCCCTCTACAAGCGCGGCCTCTCGTTCGCCTCCGACGCCGCCGTCGAGTTCAACGACGAGTTCATGGAGGCCATCGCCTACTACGCCTACAGTGCCAGCAGCGACCTCGCCGCCGAAGTCGGCCCCTACAGCACCTACAAGGGCTCCAAGTGGGACCGCGGCCTGCTGCCGCAGGACACCGTCGATCTCCTCGAGGACGAGCGCGGCAAGGCCATCGACGTCCCCCGCGGCGGCAAGATGGACTGGAGCGTGGTCCGCGAGAAGATCGCCCAGCACGGCATGCGGAATTCCAACGTGCTGGCCATCGCGCCGACGGCCACCATCTCGAACATCATGGGCACCACCCCGTGCATCGAGCCGAACTACAAGAACCTCTACGTGAAGAGCAACCTGAGCGGCGACTTCATCGTCCTCAACCGCGAGCTCGTCCGCGACCTCAAGAAGGCCGGCCTGTGGAGCCAGGAGATGGTCGACGAGTTGAAGTACTTCAAGGGCGAGCTCGACGACATCGAAAGCATCCCCGAGGAGCTGAAGCAGAAGCACAAGACCGTCTTCAGCGTCGGCTACGAGTACATCATCGACGCCGCCGCGCGCCGCCAGAAGTGGATCGACCAGAGCCAGAGCGTGAACCTCTTCCTCGCCCAGCCCGACATGAAGAACCTGAGCCACATGTATCGCCGCGCCTGGGAGAAGGGTCTCAAGACCACCTACTACCTCCGCACGCTCCAGGCCAGCGACGTCGAAAGCTCCACCGGCAAGGTCGACAAGGCCATCCGCGGCGTCATGAGCGGGGCAGGGACCGCTGCTCCCGCGGCCAAGAAGACTTACACCGAGGCCGAGAAGAACGCCTGCTCCATCGACGCGATGCTGAATGGAGGGGAGTGCGAAGCCTGTCAGTGAATATGGAGAAGGGGTTTCCAACCCCTTGAAAGAATGGGCGGGCCTTCGGGTCCGCCTTTTCTATGTCTGCGCATGAAGGAGAGCGCCACCACTCCTCCAAATTCCCAAAGTGCCGTGGCGACCGGTCCGGAGGGGGGGGAGCCCACCTTTTTGCACCCGTTGGAGTGCCTTCTCCTCAAGCTACTCGACCCGCGTCGGTCGGCGGGCGCCGGTTTCCTCGAGCCATGCGTCCAACTGCTTCTTCAGTCGTTTCGTCACTTCCGGAAGCTCGTTGGCGAGATCCTTGGTCTCGCTCGGATCGGCCTTCAGGTCGAACAACTCCACCGATTCGTCGTCGTAGCGGACGATGAGTTTGTATTTTCCATCCCGGATCGCGGAGCCGGGGCGGTTTTCCTTGTGGAAGGCCCAATGCGGATAGTGGAAGCAGAGCGGATCGCGGGAAGTGGTTCCGCCCCCGAGCACCGGCTTGAGGGACGTCCCATCGAGGGCTTCGAGTTCCTTCGCCCCGGTGCCGGTGGCCTCGAGGATCGTGGCCGTTAGATCCATCGAAATGACCGGCGTGTCGTCGAGCGCCCCGGGCCGGGTCACGCCCGGCCAGCGGATGATCAGGGGGACGCGGATTCCTCCTTCGTAGAGATATCCCTTTCCGGCCCGCAGCGGACGGTTGTCGGTGGCGCCGCTCCAGCCGCCGTTGTCGCTGGTGAAAATGACGAGGGTGTTGTCTTCGATTCCGAGTTTGCCGATCTCGTCGAGCACGCGACCGACCGCCTTGTCCGTCGCTTCGATCTGCGCCCCGTAAATCGGATTGACGAGACCCGGGCCCTCCTTGCCCTCGTATTTGGGAATCAATTCCGCCGGTGCCTCGAAGGGGTAGTGGGGGTTGTAGGTCCACAGGCAGACGAACATCGGCTGTTCGTGGTGTTTCTCCATCCATGCGATGGTTTCGTCCGCCAGGCGCTCGCTGAGGTATTCGCCCTTCTTGCGCGGCTCGAGGGTGGGAATGCGGTAGGGATCGAAGTAGGTCGGCGGCCCGCCCATCCCACAGCCACCGACGTTCACGTCGAAGCCCTGCTTGTCGGGATAAAACGCCGCTCCTCCGGTGGACGGATCGTCCTCCTCCACGTGCGAGCCCGAGAGGTGCCACTTGCCGAAGAAACCGGTGGCGTAGCCCGCCTCCCGAAGCCGCTCGGCGACAGTGACCTGATCCAGTGGCAGGATGTGTTCGACCTGCGGCGGCTGGATGGTGCGATCCTCCGGCCAGAACCTCGGGATATCGGCCCCGTGCTGGGTGATGTTCAGGCGGGCGGGGGCCAGGCCCGTCATCAGCGCCGCCCGTGTCGGTGAACAGACCGGCGCCGCGGAATAGGCATCGGTGAAGCGGACCCCCTCCGCTGCCAGCTCATCGATCTTCGGGGTTCGCAGCTTGTCATTGCCCTGGCACGACAGGTCCATCCACCCCATGTCGTCGGTCATGATCAGGACGACATGGGGAGGTGTCATTTGTTTCGGGGCTTCGGCCGACCCGGCGGCAGATGCCGCCAGAAGCAAAGAGGTGATGATCAGGGATCGTTTCATCGGGAACTTTGAATCAAATGGATTTGTGGCGGGAAGAGCGACCAAAGGCTGGCAAGCCTGCCGCGGCCACGAAAAAACTCGCGCTTCTCCCAAGGCCGTTTTCGCGGGCTCCGCAATCACCAGTCCCCGGGCGTGACGGTGACCGGCTTACCAAAGGAGGTCTTGCCGATCCAGCCTTCACCATTTTTCGTCAAGACGTAGGGGCGCGGCTTGTCCGGCCAGTGAATCTCCAAGGTGCCGTCCTCGAGGATCTTCCAGGTGGCCGTCTTGCCCTTCCACTGTCCGTCGTTGATGGTGACGACCCCGTCGGCCTCGGCGATCCATTGGGTAAGGTTGTCGGTCTCGATGTCCCAATGCCCGACGAAACCACCGGTCGCGACAAAGCTCAAATTCCCGGGCTGGTTCGTCGCCTCGGGCTCCGGTGAGAGCAGCGCCACCCACTCGTCGAGGTCGGCCGCCCGTCCGGCCTGGGCCAGCAACCGGGGCTTGAGTCCGTCGTCCGACGATTCATCGGCGGCGGTTTCGAGGCGCCGCACGTAGGCATCACGGATCCGGCCAAGGTTGGTGCGGTGGAGTTCGTCAATCGACTCCTCCTTGGCGTGGGCTTCGCGGCAGATCTCGGCAATCCGGTCGGGGAACTCGCGGGTCGCCTCGGGCTCGATCACGCGGACGCTTCTGGTGATCTCGTAGTCCTCCTCGATCCGGTCGATCAGGTCGAGTTCGTCGTCAGCGGCACCACGCTTGGCGACTCCCAGCTTGAAGAGGAAGCCCTTGACGTTCTCGGCCAGTTCCTGGTCCCGCTTGTCCCGGGCGTCCTCGATCAGGCCGACGGCCTTCTCCCTCAGCTCGGGGTCGCCCGGCTCGAGCTCCACCTCCGGTTCGTCCCCGGGATCCGCGACCGCCACCGGTTCCTCGTCCGGGTCCTCCTCCATCGTGGTCCCCGGGTCGTCCGGATCCATCACGGGATCGTCGATTGAACCGATCTCGACGGGTTCGGGATCTTCCGCCGGAGCGAACTCGACCCCATCCGGAAGAGTCGGGCCGTCCGACGAGACGGGGTGTGGGTCGGGCATCGCCGACGGGTCGGCGGAACCGGGATCGGAGGAGCCTCCCAGCTCATGACCATTGGCCTCGGCGATGCCTCCCTTGATGTCCTCCTTGTATTCCTGGAGGAGTTGGTAGGTGAAGACGACCACCGCGACGAGGACCGCGGCGATGGCAAGCTTGGCGGACATGCCCATGCCGGTTCCGCCACCGCTGTTGACGGTCACGGTATTGGGCCGCATCGGGCGCGGGCCCGTCTGGAAATTCGCCGGGCCGGTGGGCACGGCGATGCCCGCCTTGTTGGTCGCCCATTTCTCCAGCTCCTTGCCCATTTCGGCGACGCTGGCGTAGCGCTGGGAGGGATGGGCGGCGGTCGCCTTGCGCCAGATCGCGTCGAGGCGGATGTTGCCCGTGGCCTGGCTCGGCGGTTCCTGGGTGCCCGTCGGATCGATCCCCGTGAGGAGTTGGTGAAAAATCATGCCGACCGAGTAGATGTCGGCCAGCGGTCCGGCCTGATTGGGGTCCTGGAAAACCTCGGGTGCCGTGAAGCCCGGCGTCCCCATCACCAGTCCCGGGGTTTCCGCATCGGCGGCGTGGGCCAGGCCGAAATCCCCGATCTTCGGTTCGGCCTTCAGGGTGAGCAGGATGTTGGCCGGCTTGATGTCGCGGTGAACGATGCCGTGCTCGTGGGCATGGGCGAGCCCGTCGCAGATGCCCTTGACGATCGCGACGGCCTGATCCGGTTCGACCGCCTGGCCGTAGGCCGACTCGTGTAGCGAACAGCCCTGCACATACTCCATCACGATGTAGGGCATCCCGTCGACATCGCCGTAGTCGAAGACGCCGATGAGATTGGGGTGGTTGAGGCGGGCCATGGCCTTTGCCTCGGCGGCAAAGGACTCGCGGAACTCGGGATCCTCGCCCAGTTCCCGCGGCAGGACCTTCACCGCGACGTCGCGGTCCAGCGAGTTCTGGCGGCCCGTGTACACCGCGCCCATCCCGCCCTGGGCGATGAAGCCCTGGATCGCAAACTGTGGAAGAAGTTCGGCGAGATGCTCGGGACTCGGGGCTTGAAACGGCGTGTTGCTCATGGAATGGCGGACGATCTCTGGGAATCTAGCAGAATGATGGTGGCGGGGGATCGACCCGTTGTGGCGATGGCGGCGCGACGAATTCGGCGGGTCGGGCGGGCAGCAGATTCCCGGGGATGCTCAGGCCGAGGCCGCGTGAATCACTTCCGCGCTGGTCATTGGGGAAAATACGAACAGCCTGTGACAGGAATTTCAAGGCGATCCGAGGGGACAGGATCCTTCCCCGGCGACAAGTTCGTCACCCTTGCCGGCCAGGGCTTCCATACGCCCGGCCCGGCCTTATGAATTTCTGACGCGGTGGCTCCCGGTCAGCGGCGTTTGTAGCCGACGTTGTAGCCCGTGGCGAATGCCTCGCGATAGGGTCCGGCGACCACGTTCCAGTGCCGGCTTGCCTGGCGCGGCAGGCCTCTGCGGGCGTCCGCGGCCCCGTAGCCGACTCCCTGGTTGTAGGCTTGTTGTCCCGGGCCGGTAGCCCCGGCACCACCGTGGCCACCGCCTCTGTGGTATCCGGCATTGTAGCCCTGGGCGAAGGTTTCGCGGTCCTGGACGGGGACGACGTTCCAGTGGCGGCTGGCCTGCCTTGCCAATCCCCGGCGGGCGTCCTGGCTGCCGTATTTCAGTCCCCGGTCGTAGGCGTAGCGGTTGCCCCCCTGTGGATAGCCGCCGCCGTGATAGCCGCCGGAATTGTAGTTGGGAGCGTAGGGGTCGTAGTAGCAACCGCTCAGCAGCCAGACGGAAAAGACCAGCGATCCAAGGACAAGGAGGCGACGGACATGCGCTTTCATGATGTCGAACAGGGTGGGTTTTGGAGGATCGTTGTCAAGTTCGCCGGGGCCTGACGTGGGCAGGTGAGGCTCGGGACCATCCGCCGACCGGCGGAAATTCGTCACCTACTCGGCCCGCGACTTCACCCAAGCCTGGCCGGCAAGGATGAAGACCTTGACGGTGTCGCCCATGCCCGGGGTGAGGCACACGAGCAGCGCAAAACCGAGGAAGGAGAGGGATCGGAGGATTGAGTTCATGATGGTGCGGGGGGGGATGAAGATGGCCCTATTGCTCGAACATCCGGTCAAGCCGCTCCTTGAGCTCGGTGCCGGCCTTCTCGTAGTAGCTGTCGGCGGCCTTGGTGTCGCCGATCATCTCGCAGAAGATGCCCGCGGTGGCCTGGGCTTCGACGTCTTCCGGACGGTAGCGGGCCACCAACCGGGCCAGCAGCGTGCGGTCCTCGGCGGCGAGTTCGGAGTATTCGAAGACCGCCTGCCTGTCGCTTTGCAGCGCCTGGAAGGTGAGCCTGCCGCCGTCCTCGACCTTGGCGAGCCAGACCTTGGCCCGGGCCTTGGAAAGCTCCATCGCGAGCGGTTCGAGAGAACCCGCCTCGCTCAGCTCGATCAGTGTGCTCAGCAAGCCTTCACTCAGCAATTCGTAGTGTCCGCCAGGGAGCGTGCGCGCCTTGCGGGCGAGCGACCGGAGCCGTGAATCGGAATCGGCCTCCTCCGTCCGGCCGAGGTTGGCACCGGTGACCTGAAGGCGGCGTTTGCCGAGCGCGAGCACGATGGCCCCGGTGGCGGTGGCCAGCGTGCGGGGGCCGTAGCTGACATCGGAATTCGAGCCGGGGCGGTCGCGGCCCCAGGGCTGGATGATGAGCCCTCCGTTGTGCGCTTCCGAGAGGATGAGGAAGGTCTTCATGTAGTCGAGGTAGGCCCGGAGCGCTTCCGGGCGATCACTCTGGGCCGCGCCGAGGATGGCCCAGAAGGCACTCAGGTTCGAGGAGGCGTGGCCGTCGAAGATGTTGCCGGGCCCGACGACGCAGGTATTCGCCGCATGCTGTCCGAGGTAATCCCACGACCCGGGGCGATTGCCGATGAGATGCGCCAGCGCGCCCATGCCGACCGGGGCCAGGTGTCCGCCCGACTTGGTGGTCTTGTACGGCTTGGTGGGCTCGGGTGCCTGCCGATAGTCGGGGTGGTTGCGGTCGACCCGCACCACGCCGGGATCCTTCAGTTCCGTGACGATGTTGGTCCCGGCCTCCTTGGCGATCCAGTCGGTCGGCTTCCAGCGGGGGTCGGCCTTGGTCGGCCAGAAAATCTCGTACTCGCCGAGGTCCCGCATGCCGGTCGGCACCACGAAGCCCGGCCCCTTGCCGCTTCTGCCCTTGCTCTTGTCGGCCAGCTTGAGAATCGCGTGGCGGTGGGTGATGTCCGCATCGTTGAAGCGGTCGGCGCTGCCGAACGCGTAGGCGATGTTCAGCGACGACTCGGTGGCACTGTTCAGGTAATGCTGGTGGATCGTCTGGCGCAGATCCTCGTCGTAGGGGATGCCGGCCTTGTCGAACAGGCTCATCGCGACCATCTGGAGCCCGGAAATCGCGGCGATGGAGGCGTACGGTTTGCGGCCGGTGAGACGGAGGTTGAGTTCCGAGCGATGGGTGTAGATGCCGTTGCCATGGCGCGAACCGAGCGGCATCGCGGCGGTCAGCGACTCGATGGCAGGGAGTAGTTTCCGGTCCTGATGAAGGAGGTAGTACTCGCCCATCACGATCCCCTCGAATCCCCACTTCCAGGTCTGGAAGCCGCCGCCGGCGGGATCGTAGCGCTTGCCGTAGTAGCTGGAGATGTGGTCCTTGACGAAGCGGTCGTACTTCGGAATGCCGGCGGCCATCAGGGCCAGCATCTGGTGGCCCTCGTTGTGCGGCCCCCCGTAGAAGGCGTTCTCCTTCTTCCAATTCCCCGACTCGTAGTCCATCACCATGAACTCGCAGAGCTTCTCGAGCATCTGCTCGGAGCGGACGCAGTTGTAGGGAAAGGTCTCGGCGAAACGCCCGACGACTTCCAGCTGGATCGGCACTTCCTTTTCGCCCTGGCGATCCCCCTGCGGCCAGACGATCAGCTTGAGCACGCCATCCGTGCCCTGGCTGTCCTCGAGGTGGCCGGCGAGTTCGAGCATCGGGCCGTCCCAGCCGCCACCGCCCGGCAGGTTGCGCCCGAAGCGGTGGGACGTTTTGAATTTGCTGCCGTTCGCACCGACGATGATGTCGCCGATCGCGACCAGGCCCTTGGCCGGCGACTTGGCGTCCTGAAAGACATACTTCACCGCGAGTTGATCCGCCTTGTCCGGGTAGATGCGGGCGCGGATCCCGGTCGGGCCGAGATTCAGCAACCAGGCGGGGCCGATGGCCTGCTGCAGTTCGTCGTCGTAGAAGCAGCGAAGCTTCGTGCCCCAGGGGTAGTCGCCCCGTTCCATGATGGCGGGGGCCCACTGGCCGAGGAGCACGGGAATGACGGCGATGAGGCGGAGCTGAAGATTCATGGGATGGAGGTCGCGATGATCCGGGGCGATCGGGTTGGAAGTCTAGGAGATCGCGCGGGCGAGGCGATCCAGAAGATGGGCCCACCGGACCACGACGGGGCGGACCTTTTCGGGAAACCGTGACCCGTCAGGCGACCTCGTCGCCGAGACAGGTCGAGACCAGCCGCGCGGTCTGGATCCACGGATGGTCGGCCGGAACCAAGCGCTTGATCCCGGCAACCTTCTCGAGGGGGATGGGGACGCATTCGGTGCCCTTGACGCCGACCATGACGTTGAAGTGGCCCTCGGCGATGAGTTCGCTGGCCTTGGTGCCCAGACGGGTGCAGAGCAGGCGGTCGAAGGAGGTCGGAGGGCCGCCGCGCTGGACGTGCCCGAGCGAGGTCACGCGGGCCTCGACCCCGGTGCGCTGCTGGATCTCGCGGGCGATCCGGCTCGCCACCGGTTCCTGGACCAGATGCACGCCGTCCTCGGACTGGTGGACGATCTTCTCCTTGCGCTTCTTTTGGCCGGATTCGGCCATGGCCTTGATTTCCTCCCTCGAGTGGACCCCTTCGGCGACCGCGACGATGGAGAAGCGCTTCCCGCTGCGCTGCCGTTGCATGAGGCTCTTGGCGATGACTTCGAGGTCGTAGGGGATTTCCGGGATGAGAATCACGTCCGCTCCGCCCGCGATTCCGCTGCCGAGGCAAAGCCAGCCGGTGTCGTGGCCCATGATCTCGCAGACGATCACCCGGTGATGGCTCGTGGCGGTGGTGTGAAGGCGGTCGATCGCTTCGGTCGCGATGTCCATCGCGGAGTCGAAGCCGAAGGTGATGTCGGTCTCGGCGACATCGTTGTCGATGGTCTTCGGCAGGTGCAGGACGTTGATGCCGCCCTTCTTGTGGAGCCGGAAGGCGTTCTTGGCGGTGCCGTTGCCGCCGAGGCAGACGAGGCAGTCGAGATTCATCGAACGGTAGTTCTCGACCGCGACCCCGGTCATGTCCATGACTTCGCTGCCCATCGGCATCTTGTGCGGCTTGTCGCGGCTGCTCCCGAGCAGCGTTCCCCCCTGGGTGAGGATTCCGCTGACCATGCGGTTGTCGAGGGGGATGTGGCGGTTCTCCACCAGGCCGCGGAAGCCGTCCTGGATGCCGATGACCTGGAAGCCGTAGTGCATCGCCCCTTTCGCGACCCCGCGAATGACCGCATTGAGTCCGGGACAGTCTCCACCTGCCGTGAGAATGCCGATCGTGCCGTTGCGTGAAACTGCCATAGTGCCGCCAGCATAAGGCACCCGGGTCGGCTGCGCGAGCCTTTGCCTTCCGGCCGGACCGCCTCCGGCACGGTCGGTCGGGACCTTTCCCGGTGACCGCGGTCTTTTCGCCTCAACTTCATCGTCTCCTCATGAGAGAAGCGTGACCTCGGCCCCATGAAGATCGACCGCACCCGCCTGCCCCGGCAAGCCCGCTACTGGACGCTGCACTGCTGCATCAACGCGCTCCCGAGCTTCATCGTGGCGGCCTTCTATTTGCAGATCTTCTTCAGCCTGCTGGTGCTGCAGGCGAAGGACCGCCGGAAACGGGCCACCGAGATCGTGATCCCGGCGGAGCCCTCCGCCTGATTCCACGCATTTCCAAGTGGCGGAGATTCCGCCATGCTGCCGCCATGAAATGCTCGGCTCTGGTTCTCGCCTGTACGGCGCCGTTGTTCGGGGAGCCCTTCCCCGAGCCGATTGACAGCGAAACGGTCGAGGGCTCGCCGCTCGCCCCCGCGAAGGCGGCCGCGTCGTTCCAGGTCCCCGGGGGCTTCGAGGTCCACGTCTTCGCCGCCGAGCCGGAGATCCGCAATCCCATCGCCGTCTCGTGGGACGGCAGCGGCCGCCTGTGGGTCGCGGAAAATTTCACCTTCGAGCGACTCGGCGCGAACTTCGATCCACGACACCGCGATCGTGTCGTCATCTTCAAGGACAGCGACCACGACCACCGGGCGGACGAGCGCGTCGTCTTCCACGACCGGCTGCAAAACCTGACCAGCATCGAGTGGGCGCCCGACGGTCTGTGGGTGATGTGCCCGCCGCGGTTGCTTTTCATTCCCGATGCCGATCGCGACGACGTGCCGGACGGCCCGGCGAGGGTGGCACTCGATGGTTTCACCGTCCCCGAGGCCAACCATCACAACTTCGCCAACGGCCTGCGCTGGGGACCCGACGGCTGGCTCTACGGCCGCTGCGGTGCCTCCGCCCCGGGCGAAGTCGGGGCCCCCGGCACTCCGGAAAAGCAACGCATTCCACTCCGCGGCGGCATCTGGCGGTATCATCCGCAGAGCCGGGTGTATGAAACCCTCAACTCCGGCCTCACCAATCCCTGGGGCCACGACTGGGACCGCCACGGCGAGCTCTTTTTCGTCAACACGGTGAACGGCCACCTGTGGCACCACATCACGGGGGCGCATTACGTGCGCGGGACGAGTATCGACCCGAACCCGTGGACCTACGAACTGATCGACACCCACGCCGACCACTGGCACTTCGACACCACCGGCAGCTGGAGCCAGTCCCGCGATGGCGCGGCGAACGACTTCGGCGGAGGCCACAGCCACATCGGCGCGATGATCTATCAGGCCGACCACTGGCCGCGGGAGTATCGCAACCACCTCTTCACGCTCAACCAGCACGGCCGGCGCGCCAACCAGGAGATCCTCGAACGACGCGGCTCCGGCTACGTCGCCCGGCACGGCGAGGACCTCCTCGTTTCCGGTGACCCGTTCTTCCGCGGCATCGACCTGACCACCGGTCCGGACGGCGGGGTGTATGTCATCGACTGGTCCGACACCGGCGAGTGCCACGAGAACACCGGAGTCCACCGCAATAGCGGCCGCATTTTCAAGGTCACCCACCGCGAGGCACCGCAGCGGGAAAGCACCGTCTCAGGGGGGGATCCCACCCCCGGGGACGTCATTGCCGGGCACTCGGGCGCGAACGCCTGGCACTCCCGCATGTCGCGGCTGCGTGGGGACCGGGATCCGCAAGTCCTTCGCTGGTTCGAGGACTCACTCGCCGGCACCAAGGCCGGGGAGCGGACCACGGCGCTCCGGCTGTGCTCCCTCTGGTCGCTCCATCGCGTCGATGCGATCGGCCGCGATGATCTGGTCGGTCTTCTCGATGACCCCGACGAGCATGTCCGCGTGTGGGCCATCCGGCTTCTCACCGATCGGTTCCCGCTCGACACGGTCCTGAGCGAGCGTCCGCCCCGTCCCGAAGCTTCCGACCAGGCGCGCGAACTCCTGCCCCGGTTCATCGAACTCGCGACGGACGATCCTTCTCCGATGGTTCGTCTCAGCCTCGCCTCGGTGTTGCAGCGGCTGCCCGTGGATCTCCGCTCCCGGCTAGCGATCCCGCTGGTCCGGCACGCCGAAGACGCCACCGATCACAATATCCCGCTCATGATCTGGTTCGGGCTCATTCCACTCGGACGGGAGGACGCCTCCGTACTGGCTGCCGTCGCGGCCGAATCGGAAATCCCGACGATTCGAGAGTTCACCGCCCGCTTTCTCGCCGCGGAGCATGCCGCCACCGCCCTCGACCTGCTTCTCGCCAAGACCGCCAAAGCGGGCGTCGCGGCCAAGGCCGACATCCTGCGTGGACTCGCCACCGGCTTCGTCGCCCGCCAGTCGGCACCCGAGCCCCGGTCGTGGAAACGCTTCACGGAATCCCTGGCCGGGTCGGACGCCGCCGCGGTTCGCCAGGACCTGGACCACCTCAATGCGCTCTTCGGCGACGGTCGGAACCTGGCCGACATCAGGCGTCTCGTTCTGGACCCCGGGGCACCCCTCGACACCCGCAAGGCGGCGCTGCGGACCCTCGTCCAGAAAAACCCCGACGACCTCCAGGACCTCTGTCTTCAGGTGCTCAACGTGCGCTTTCTGAACACCGTCGCCCTCGACGGGCTGGCCCGATCCGATGACCCCGAAACGGGCAGGCGGATCATCCTCAGGTACCAGAACTTCCACCCCGGCGACCGCGCCCGTGTGATCGAGGTCATGGTCTCGCGGGCACCGTTTGCTCATGCCTTGCTCGACCGCATTGCCGCAGGCAAGCTCCCCCGAACCACCCTCACGCCCTTCCACGCACGCCAGGTCCTCAAGCTCGGCGACCCCGGGCTCGACGCCAAGCTGGTCCGCCACTGGGGGAAGGT
The DNA here is from genome assembly GCF_044385805.1 of Haloferula sp. A504. Lineage (NCBI taxonomy): Bacteria > Pseudomonadati > Verrucomicrobiota > Verrucomicrobiia > Verrucomicrobiales > Verrucomicrobiaceae > Haloferula > Haloferula sp. A504. Next base: position 18,282 of record NZ_JBISBU010000052.1, on the reverse strand, counting down.
GACCGAGGTCGCCGCCGGGCAGCAGGCCCTCATCGAGCAGTACCGCCGGGAGTTGACCCCGGCGGCCCTCGCCGCCGCCGATCTCCCGAACGGCCGCGTGCTCTACGAGGCGACCTGCGCCGGCTGCCATCCGCTCTACGGCCGGGGCCGGGCGATCGGCCCGGACCTGACCGGCGGCGGACGTGGCGACCTCGACTACCTGCTGGAGAACATCGTCACGCCATCCGCCGTGGTTTCCAAGGACCAGCAGGTCACGGTGCTCACCCTCGAGGATGGCCGCACGCTCAGCGGCATCGTCCGTCGTCGACAGCGGCAGTCCCTCGAAATCCAGACCCTGACGACCATCGAGACAATCGCCCTTTCCGCGATCGAATCCGAGACTCCGCTGAGCGACTCGTTCATGCCCGCCGGGCTGCTTTCGACGCTCGAGCCCGGCCAGCGCCGCGACCTTGTCGCCTACCTCATGCACCCCCACCAGGTGCCGCTGCCGGAAGAGTAGCCCGGCGCTTCTCCGCTCAAAGATGAGCCAGTGCCACCGTGGCGAAGCTCAGGACGAGGAAGAATCCGCACATGTCGGTGCAGGTGGTGAGGATCGGGCCGGAAGCGAGCGCGGGATCGATGCCGAAGCGCTTCAAGCCCAGCGGCACCAGGCCGCCCAGAAGCACCGAGAAAACGGTGTTCAGCCCGAGCGCCGCCGCCACCACCATCCCCAGGTAGACATTGTCCTTCCAGAGGAAGGCCGCGATCCCGAGCAGGATCCCGAGGATGATCCCGTTGACGATTCCCACCGACCCTTCCTTGAAGGCGACGCGAAGGAAGTCCAGCGGCTTGATGACGCCGAGGGTCAGCTCGCGGATGCTCACCGCGACGGCCTGGTTGCCGGCGCAGCCGCTCATGTCGGAAACGATGGGCAGGAACACCGCGAGCGCGATCACCGCCTGCAGCGTGCCCTCGAAGGAGGCGATCACGCTGGCGGCCAGAAGATTGAGCAGGATGTTCGGCCCCAGCCACGCAAGGCGGCGGAAACAACGGCTCCAGAAGGGCATGCTGCGAAGCTCCTCGCCGCCGATGATGCCGCTCAGCTTCAGGAAGGCGTCGGTCTGTTCGCTGGTGGTCGCGCGGCGCACCGCGGAGCGCGACACCACGCCGCAGAGCCTGCCATCGGCATCGACCACCGGCAGCCCGAGGAAGGACTTCTCGTCGAAGATCCGCCGCAGCTCCTGCAGGGGCGTGTCGAGCGTGACCGACAGCGGATTGGCGATCATCACCTCGTTCACGCGGGCCCGGGGCGGGGTCCGGACCAGATCGCGCACCGGCAGCACGCCGATCAACCGGCCGTCGGCATCGACCGCGTAGGCATACTGGATTTCAAGGTCCCCGAAATCATCGTCCTCCTTGCCGAAGCTCCGGAGCACCGCGCCGATGGTTTCGCTTGCCTGGAAGGAATGGTACATCTCCACCATCAGGCCCCCCGCGCTTCCCGACTCGCAGTCGAGACGTCGGCGGAAGGCTTCCGAGTCCTCGACATCGTCGAACTCGTCGAGAATCGCCGATGACTCCTCGCGGTCCATTTCGCGGAGGAGTTCGGCGCTGCGCTCGTCCGAGAGTTCCTCCATGACGTCCGCCGAATAATCCGGGGCGAGTTCTTCGAGGACCTCCACCGCCTGCTGCGGAACCAGGTGCTCGAGGAGCGCGGCGGCATCCTCCGGGCCGAGCAGTGTCAGCAGGGCTTGCCGCTCCTCCAGTTCCAGCCGGGAAAACAAGCGCCTCTGTTCATCCGCCCCGAGTTGGTCGATCAGGTCCTTCGCGCCCGCGGAATCGGAGCGGTCAATCAGGTCGTGAAGAAGCTCCCACGGAGCTTCGGTCAAGGAGGTGCTGTCGGTCATGATGAGAAGTCGGTTTGGAGGCGGGCGCTTGCTCCCAGTCAGGCACGGCAGCCGCTTCGGGGCCAACAGGCATTTTCCGAAATCCCGGAAAGGTCGGAACACTCGGGCGGATGGACCCCTGCCCGGGAGCCGCCTTCGAACCGGTCCCGGAAACCGGGTTCCGCTCCGATGCCTCTTGCCCGACCCCCGTCGCGGTGAGAAGCTGTTCCCATGAAAGGATGCCCGGATCACGCCACCTGCTCCCGGGAGGTCGACAGCCCGGTCGGCGGGTTGCTTCTCTTCGCCACCCGCAAGGGTCTCGCGGGGCTCTTCTTCGCCCATCGGGCACCGGACCGGCAGGCGCCGCCGGATGACCCCGGGAACCCGCACCTCAACGCTGCCGAGACTCAGCTCGCCGAGTACTTCGCCAAGCAACGGCAGTCTTTCGAGATCCAGTTCGATCGCCAGGGCACGACGTTTCAGAAGCAGGTGTGGCAGCAGTTGTCGCAGATTCCCTTCGGCGAGACCTGCAGCTATGGCGACATCGCCCGGCGGATCAAGAACCCGAAAAGCGTGCGCGCCGTCGGCCTCGCAACCGGCTCGAATCCGATCTCGATCATCGTCCCGTGCCATCGCGTGATCGGTGCCGATGGATCCCTCACCGGCTTCGGTGGCGGACTCGACATCAAGCACAAGCTCCTGACCCATGAAGGCCTGCTGCTCGGCCTGTGCTGAGCCGGTGGCAACCCCGATCCAACGCGCCCGATGAAGCCCATCCTCTTCACCCACGACGCCTGCGACGCGCACCGCATGCACCCGGGCCATCCGGAGCGTCCGGAAAGGCGCCAGGCAATCCTGCGTCGCCTCCAGCAGGAAAAGATGCTCGATGAATGGGAAGTCCGGGAGCCGCCCCTGGTCAGCCGCGAAGCCCTGGAGCACGTCCACGACGCCCGCTACCTCGACGGTGTGTTCGCGTCGTCCCCCGACGAGGGGCTTTTCGACCTCGATGGCGACACCGCGATGTCGCCCGGCACCCTGCGCGCCGCCCGCCTGGCATCCGGCGCCCTCGAGGAGGCCGTGGCGCTGGTCACCCGCGGAGAGGCCCGCCGGGTGTTCTGCGCGATGCGCCCGCCGGGCCATCATGCCGAGAGCAACGCAGCCATGGGCTTCTGCTTCTTCAACCACGTCGCCGTCGGTGCCGCCGCCGCGATCGAGACCCCGGAGATCGAGCGGGTGGCGGTGTTCGACTTCGACGTCCACCATGGCAACGGCACGGTCGAGATGTTCCAGGACCGTCCCCAGGTCATGGTCTGCTCGAGCTTCCAGCACCCCTTTTATCCGCACCGCTACCACGACGTGAAGCGGGACCACATCATCAACACGCCGCTGCCCGCCGGGACCGGAAGCGAGGACTTCCGGCGCGCCATCGAGCGCGACTGGACGCCGGCCATCGAGAAGCACCGGCCCCAGATCATCTTCATCTCCGCCGGCTTCGACGCTCACCGCGACGACCCGCTCGGCGGCATGCGGCTGGACGAGAAAGACTTCGCCTGGGTCACCCGCCTGTTGGTTGAAGCGGCCGGAAAACACTCCGGTGGACGCATCATTTCCACCCTCGAGGGCGGCTACCACCTCGACGCGCTGGCCGGGTCGGTCGATGCCCACCTGCGGGAACTCGGGAAATGAGGCCATGGCCGCGTCCGGAAGGGGCCTTCCCCGGGCCGGCTTGCGCACCGATTCCCACGAGATCGTCGGATATCGCTCTGCCGGGGGACTCGTTCAGGCATCATCTCTCAATTTCAGGGCACCAATTTTGATCCGGCCACTGACGGTTGACCTCCGGGCGGGAAATCGCCGGAATGGTATCGTTAGGAACCGGGATGGCCCCATGCGCCACCCACCACCCGCCAGACCCATGAAAGACTATCGCGCCCCGAACATCCGCAACGTTGCGGTCACCGGACCTCCAGCCACGGGAAAAACCATGCTCTGTGAGGCCATCCTCCGATGCACCGGCCGCCTCGACCGCATGGGCGAGATCGAGCAGGGGAGCACCGTCTCGGACTTCCATCAGGACGAAAAGGATCACCAGATCTCCGTGCATGCCAGCGTGCTGGCCAGCGAATGGCTGGGACGCGAAGTGAACCTGATCGACTGCCCCGGAACGCCGGACTTCATCAGCGAACCGCTGAGCGCCGTCCGGGTCACGGACTCGGCGATGGTCGTGGTCTCGGGAGTCAACGGCGTCGAGGTCGGGGCCGACGAGGTTTGGGCCGCCGCCGAAGACTACGGGATTCCGCGCTTCATCGTGGTCAACATGCTCGACCGCGACCGCACCCGTTTCGACGAGATCATCGAGGAGGCCCGGGAGCACTACGGCCCGAAGGTGATTCCCTTCACCCTGCCTGTCGATGAGGGCCCCGGCTTCCGCTCGGTGCTCGACGTGATGCGCTCCGAGGTCATCACCTTCGCCGCCGACGGCAGCCCGGAATTCGAGGAGAAGCCGGCTGAAGGCGAACTCAAGGAGCGGGTGAACGCGCTGCACCGCGAGCTCATCGACCTCGTCGCCGAGTCCGACGACACGCTGCTCGAGGAATTCCTGGAGAAAGGAACCCTCAGCGAGGAAAGCCTGCGCAAGCATGTCCACCAGGCCTTCCAGATGGGGCTTGTCATTCCCGTGTTCGCCACCTCGGCCACCACCAACGTGGGAGTCACCCGGGTGCTCGATTTCATCGCCAAGTACGGCAGTTCCCCGGTGGATCGCGCCACGGTGAAGGGCGAGGACCCCGACGGCGGGGAGGTCAAGGCCTCCCTCGACGACTCCGAGGCGCTCGCCTTCGTCTTCAAGACGATGCACGAACCGCACGTCGGGACGCTCTCGTTCTTCCGGGTCTACAGCGGCGACGTGGTCGCCGGATCCGAACTGCGCAACGAATCCCGCAACGAAACCGAGCGTCTCGGGCAGATCTACCGGGTCAACGGCTCCGAGCGCGAACCCACACCATCCCTTCACGCCGGCGACATCGGGGCCGCGGTGAAACTGCGGGTGACCCACTGTGGCGACACGCTGAGTGCTCCCGCCCGTCCGCTCAAGCTGCCGGTGGTCGACTTTCCCCAGCCCAACACGAGCGGTGCCTTCGTGGTTCGCTCCCGGGCCGACAGCAACAAGCTCGGCGAGGGACTCTCGATGCTGCGCGAGCAGGATCCGACCTTCGACTTCCACCACGATCCGGTGCTCGGCCAGACCATCGTCTCCGGCCAGGGCGAGATCCAGCTCCAGATCATCGTCGAGGAACTGAAACGCCGCTTCAACGTCGAGGTCGACCTCGTCGAGCCCGGCGTCGCCTTCCGCTCGACCATCACCAAGCCGGCCGACGCGCGGTACCGCCACAAGAAGCAGTCGGGGGGTGCGGGTCAGTTCGCCGAAGTCTGGATGCGGATCGCGCCGCTTCCCGCCGGTGAGGGCGTCGTCTTCACCCAGTCGCTGGTCGGCAACAACGTCGACCGGGTGTTCGTTCCCTCGGTCGAGAAGGGCGTGCAGGCCGCCTGCGAAGCCGGGCCCTTCGGCGGCTTCCCGGTGACGGACGTGAAGATCGACTTCTACGACGGCAAGCAGCACCCGGTGGACTCGAAGGACATCGCCTTCCAGATCGCCGGCAAGGGTGCCTTCAACGAAGCCTTCCTCGCCGCGTCGCCGAAACTTCTGGAGCCGGTCGCCGAACTCCGGATCAAGGTCCCCTCCGACGCCGTCGGGGGCGTGCTCGCCGACCTCTCCGGTCGTCGCGGAAACGTGCTCGGCATGGAGACCGAGGGGCGGTTCGAGGTGGTGATCGCCCACGTGCCCCAGTCCGAACTCTTCCGCTACTCCAGCCAGCTGCGTGCGATCACCGCCGGGCGGGGCCGCCACAGCGAATGCTTCGACCACTATCAGGAGGTCCCGAAGGACGTGGAATCGAAGATCATCGCCGAAGCGGACCGGAAACGCCGCGACAATCACTGAAGGCCCGCTCTCCCGACAATTGATCTGGCCGATCCAACGAACTCTGATAAACCACCCGAAACCACAAAACCATGCTATCCGAACACCACGACATCGCCCACGAATTCCCGGATCTCCAAGGCGCGCTCGACGCCCTGAGTTCCACGGATCCCGAGTTCGCCGAGATGGTCAAGCGCCACGACTCCCTCGACAACGAGATCCGCGTCCTCGAGGAGGAACAGCAGCCCATCTCCGACGAGGAGATCGAGAAGCTCAAGTTCGAGCGGGCCGCCCTGAAGGACCGGATTTTCGAGCAACTGCGCACCGCCAAGGACGCGGGCTGATCAGAACATCGTCTCCAGGACCTCGTAGCCGGTCTCCTCGAGGCCGAGCTTGGCGTAGCTCCGGCGGGCCGCGTGATTGTCCCGCTCCATGTACAACCGGATTCCGCAGCACACGGGATCGGCTTGCCCGAGCTTCCTGATGTGCTCGAAGAGGGAGCGGAACACCCCCCGGCCCCGCATGTCGGGACGCACATAGACACTCTGGATCCACCAGATCTCGCCGTTCCGCCAGTCGCTCCATTCGTGGGTATGGGCGGTCTGGCCGACGACCTCGCCGTCCAGCACCGCCACGAAGTAGCGGCCCCTCGTGCGCTCGGTGACAAAGCGGGTCACCCCTTCGAGCACGATTGCCGGGTCGAGTTCCCGGTGTTCGGTTTCGCGGCACAGCGCCCTGTTGAAGTCGGCGATCGTCGGCACGTCGGAGGGTGATGCCGGCCGGATGGAAATCGCTGCGTTTGCCATGAACCCAGACTACCAGCAGCCTTCCGCCTGCCAACGCTCCATCCGATTCATCCCGGTCCCCGAAAGAGGGAACACCGGCCATGGCGACCGCCCTCATGGATTCGCAGGTTTGTTCAATGCCCTTGTCGGGGCGGGGGATTCGGCCGAGCCTCGGGCCGCGATGTCCGATCCGTTCCTCGACAAAACCACCCTGCCCGATGGGACCCTGCTCTGCCTCTACAAGCACGACGGGGATTTCGTCCTCGAATACGACGGATTGGAACTGATGAGCACGAACCTGACGTGCTCCGAGCGGATGCTGGCGGATTTGGGTTGTGCCGAATTGCGGGAAGGAGCGCCCGGCCGGCCGGAACACCCGCGGGTGCTCATTGGCGGGTTGGGCATGGGCTTCACGCTCAAGCGGGTGCTCGAGCTGGTCGGCTCGCCGGCCACCGTCGACGTGGCCGAGTTGATGGGTCAGGTCATCGAGTGGAACCGCACCTATCTGGTCGAGCACAATGGCCCCTTGCTCGACGACCCGAGGACGAACGTGATCCAGGCCGATCTCTTCGACTGCCTCGGGGAAGGCGATTATTACGATGCGATCCTGATCGATATCGATGACACGCCCGACGCGCTGATCACCCGGGACAACGCGAAGCTCTACACGCCGATATTCCTATCCCTGCTGCGGGACTCGCTCAACCCGGGTGGCTGCCTCGCCTATTGGATGGCGGAACCGTCGCCAAGACTCGAAAAGGCGTTGAAGAAGGAGGGGTTCCATCTGGAGGAGCATCCGGCGAAGCCCCATGAGCAGTCCGACGAGGCAAGACACCGGATCTACGTGGCCCGCCCGGTTTATTAGGCGCAGGCGTTGTGCCCGCGCCCGATGCCCGGTGCGGAAGTCCGGCCGTTCGCACCTTGGTGCCACCGAAGGCCCCGCTTTCTCTCACGCGCCTCCGCCTTGTGGAGGAGACTTCCTCCGGATCAGGAAGACGGTCGATGACTCGAGGGATTCACGCCATTCCGCCCCCTTCCACCGGACCAGCCACTCCGGATAGATCGAGTGCGACCGCTCGACGGAGTATCCATCGAGATCCGGCCCCATGTCATAGCGGTCGTGAATCACGAAAGCGGCGTCGATCCGGTTTTCCTCAAGAAGCTCGCGGAGCCCGGCCCTGTCATCGACCACCATCGAGGTCACCCCGTCCGGCCTGTAGAAGCTCACGCTCAACCCTGACATCTCGTAGCAATCCTGCCCGATGCCGATCACCGTGCCGCCGCCCTTGTCAATGTTCCGGTAAAGGTGCCGGTAGTTGCTTTCGGTTTCGTGGGGGTTGATCATCACGAGGAGGATCACGAGAAGATTCGCCCCGAGAAAGACCCTCGTCAGCACCCTTTGGTAGCCAGGGAATTCACGGTTCTCGAAGAAGGAATGGAACCCGTGGAAGGCGACGAAGATGAACGGATAGATCATCGGGAACAGGAAGCGCATCTCCTTGTGCGCGATCAGCGAATGCACCACGACGAAGGGGACGATCACCCAGGTGAACAGATGATTCCTCCGGAGAACCAATCCCCGAGCGAACAGGATGACGAGAGGGATTCCGATGAGCGGCCTGCTGAATGAAAAATGGGTGACATAGTAGTACCACGGTTCGGTGCCGAATGAACTCGCCTTGCCGTCGACGAGATTCAGCTTCAGGTAGTTGAAGGGTGCGAACACCCACTCGCCGTAGAATGCCGAATCGACAATGACTCCAACCGCCGTCACCGCGACGAAAACGAGACTGGATCCGGCAATCCTCGCGACCGGCACCCTCGCCACGAGCAGCAACCAGAGGTAGGTGCCCGCCGCCGCGATCCCGGTCTGGTAACGGAACAGGAACGAGAGCCCCAGGCACAACCCGGCCCACAGGAGCCCCCGTTTGTCGTGTGGATCCCGGATGAGCGGGTACAGCCCCAACAGGAGGAAGATCGCCGAAAAGCTCTCGGAGGAAAAGTGGGCGTTGGCCCAGGGAACGAACCAGATGAAGTAAGTGCTCACTTGGAACATCTTCGAGAACGCCTCGTCCTTGAAACAACGGGCGCCCAGGAGCTGGTTGAATGCCAGGACGACCGCCCAGAAGCCGAGGCAGCTGATGAGGCGGAGGATCAGGGCGATCGTGAAGGGGTCCTCGATGTGGACGAAATTCAGCGTCTTGATGATCCCGACCACCATCCAGACCTGGATGGTCGGACGCATCTTCTCGTGGAATTCCCAGGGCAGGTCGCTGGCCGGGGTGTTTCCCAGTTGGTACTGCGCGAATTCGATCAGCTGGAAATATTCATCGAGATGGATCGGCCCGATCTCGAAGACCGCCATCAGTACCAGAACCCCCAGCCCAAGCCCGGCGATTTTTGCTTCGCTAGGCATCCCCCTGGTGGTTCGTGGATGAAAAGACGGCGGGTGAATCTGCTGGAGACGGGAAGGCCGGCATGACGGCGAAGCCGGGTGTGGCGGGCATTTCCGATGTTTCACCATTCCACCGACGTGGGTCCAGCGTTTCATGCCAAGCATGCCGGGGCGGTTCGGCGGCCTCGCCCGGACACGCTTCAGGGGAGGAATCAGGACCATGATGGATGGGATGGATATGATTTTTGGCCTCTGAACCAAGAAACCCACCTTGAGGGTGCATCCCTTCGAATGGGAAAGGACTCTTCATGACATCATCCTATTGATCCGATCCATCCTGGTCCCCAAACAGCGTCATGGTCCGGATCTTCTCCCTAGCTTGATCGCCCTGCCCGGACACGACCGTGAGGGAACTTGATTCCGGGCGTGAGAAGGGCATGATTCCCGCGCATCGATCCGAGCTTAGTCATGGGAATTCAAGTAAGTCGCGGCAGTGGGAAGAAGGGAGCGTCCGGATCGGCGGGCTGTGGTTGCTTTCTCCTGGTCTTCGTGCTGATCGCGTGGGGCATCAGCGCGCTGATCTTTCCGAAGCTGCCCGGCTACGACGAGACGATGGAGCAGGGCGAGGCGGTTCCGGGCAAGGTGATCCGGGTCGAGACCGTCGAAAACGTCACCATCAACGACCGCCACCCGCGCCGGGTGATCTTCGGCTACGGGGACGGGCAGGAAGGGTCCATGATGCTGGCGATGGACGAAACGGCCATGGAGGGCCAGGAACTCAGCATTCGCGTGATGGGCGACCAGGCCTACCCGGAGGGTCTCGATCCCTTCAAGAGGCCGTCGTGGCTGAATCCGCTGCTGGTTGCCGGCATCATCGTCGCCAGCCTGTTTCTGCTCTTCGGCATTCTCCGCCTGCTGGTGATCGGCGGGGTTCTCTTCGCCGCCGGGCGTTCCATTATGAAGAAGAACGACCCATCACCGCCACCACCACCGCCGCCGGCTCCCCCCGCGCCGCCTGCATGAGTTGGCGGGAAAGTCCCTTGAAGGAATCGACCGGAAGGGCAAGATGCCGGTCGTTATGAATCCTTCCGTACGCCACTCGCGCCGCCGTTTCCTCAAGACATCCCTGGCCGCCGCCGGCACGGTGATGGCCGGGCCGCAGATCATCCGGGCCGAGACCCTCGGCACCGCCGCGAAGGCCGCCGCGGGTTCGCGGATCGGCATGGGCTTCATCGGGATGGGCCTCATTTCCAAAGGCCATCTCGGGACCTTTTCCGGGATGAAGGAGGTCCAGCCGATCGCCGTCTGCGACGTCAAGGCGTGGAAGCTCAAGGAAGCCGCCGACATCCTCAAGCAGAAGGGCCACGAGGGAATCGTGGCGACCTCGCGGTTCGAGGAGGTCCTGGCGAATCCGGACATCGATGCGGTGTGTGTCACCACGCCGGACCACTGGCACGCCGCCATTGCCATCGCCGCGATGAAGGCGGGCAAGGACGTCTACGTCGAGAAGCCGATGACGCTCACGATCGAGGAGGGCAAGGCGATGGTCGAGGCCGAGAAGAAGTACGGGCGCATCGTCCAGGTCGGCACCCAGCAGCGTTCCTCCCCGCACTTCCGCATCGCCGCCAACCTGATCCGCAATGGTATGATCGGGGAGGTGAAGGAAATCTACTGCCAGCTCGGCCAGTTCCCGCAGCCGCCGGAGAACGAGAAGGTGGTCGATGTGCCGGAAGGCTTCGACTATGACCGCTGGCTCGGGCCGACGCCGTTCTACGAGTATTCCGAGAACCGGGTGAAGGGGAACTACGGTGGCGGCTGGCGTTGCTACTGGGATTATGGTAGCCGCAAGTTCGGCGACTGGGGTGCCCACCACTTCGACATCGTCCAGTGGGCACTGGGTCGCGACGACACCGGTCCGGTGGAGTTCATTCCCAAGGGCTTCGAGGGAGCCGAGCATCACAGCTTCCGCTATGCCGACGGCATCACCGTGTGGCGCGACAAGAAGCCGAACCACGGGCACATGATCCGCTTCATCGGCACCGAGGGCGAGGTGCACGTCAGCCGCGGCAAGGTCGCCTCCATGCCCAAGGAGCTGATCCGCCACCAGTTCACCGACGACGTCAAGGTCTACGAGTCGACCAACCACCGGCAGAACTTCATCGATTCGATCCAGTCGCGCGAGCCGACGATCTGCCCGGCGACGGTGGGTCATCGTTCCGGAACGATCTGCCAGCTCGCCGGCATCGCCGAGCGCCTCGTGGAGCCGGTCAAGTGGGATCCCGCCGCCCAGAAGGTCACGGCCAACGCCAAGGCCGCCGAGATGCAGGACCGCCCGCGTCGGGAGGGGTATGAGCTGCCTGATATCGGTTAGTGCCGCCGCCCAATGCCGGGATGGCCACCCCGGGTAAGGGAGGGGAGGGGGCCGCCCGTGCGGGAGGTCGGGCCACGGCTTCGCGCGTCCTCACCCAGCAGGAGATCGCCTCGCTTCTCGCCGTACACAACCGGGCCCGGGCGGAGGTGGGAGTGGCTCCGCTCAGCTACTCGTCCAGCCCCTATTCTCCGATCTTCTCGACCTTGGGCGCGCGGATGCGGGCGGGGGTGTGGAAGTTGGAACCGATCAGCGGCCGGGCGTAGGAGATGAAGGCATCGGTGACGTTGTTGCCGGCCTCGTTGATGAACTCGTCCTCCATCGTCCGGGTCTGCGCGGCCACGTTTTCGAAAGCCTGCAGCGAGTAGTCGACCGAGTAATTGCCGGTGCGGGTGATCGCCACCGAACCGTCGAGGTCATGCCACAGGGCGTACTGAACCGCCTTCTCGCCAACCTCACGGGCTTCCTGCTGGTCGACGTCGGACACGCACCCGGGGAAGCAGCGCTGGACGTAGCCGTAGGTGTCGGCCCGGACCCGGGTGACGCTTGTCTTCTCCTTCACGGTGTTGACCAGCAGGTCTCCGAGGGCGCCACCGGCGAGGGAGACGTTGCCATGATCGTCGCGCTCCACTTCCTTCTGCAGGGTGGTGACGATCGGCACGCCATCGGCATCGTGAACACCCTCGCTGACGGCAACGACGCAGCGGCCGTACTTCTGATACACCGCTTCCACATCCTCCGCGAAGCGGTCGATGCTGAAGGTGCGCTCGGGCAGGTAGATGAGGTGGGGGCCATCGTCGGGGTACTTCTTCGCGAGTGACGCGGCGGCCGTGAGGAAGCCGGCGTGGCGTCCCATGACCACGCCGATGTAGGCGCCCGGGAGGGCGCGGTTGTCGAGGTTGGCGCCGGCGAAGGCGCTGGCAACGAAGCGGGCCGCCGAGCCGAAGCCGGGGGTGTGGTCGTTGCCGGGCAGGTCGTTGTCGATGGTCTTCGGCACGTGGATGCAGCGAAGCTCGTAGTTCGACTTCTGCGCCTCTTCGTTGACGATGCGGCAGGCGTCGGCCGAGTCATTGCCGCCGACGTAGAAAAAGTAGCGGATGTTGTGGTCCTGCAGGGTCTTGAACATCCGGCGGCAGTCGTCCTCGGTCGGCTTCATCCGGGTGGATCCGAGGGCCGAACTGGGGGTCATGGCGACCATCTCCAGGTTGTGGGTGGTCTCCTGGGTGAGGTCGAGGAAGTCCTCGTGGAGGATCCCGGCGACGCCGTGGTGCGCGCCATAGACGCGACCGACCTGCGGGAACTTGCGGGCCTCCAGGGCGACACCGACGATGGACTGGTTGATGACGGCGGTGGGGCCGCCGCCTTGGGCGATCAGGACGTTTCCTTCAAGTTTGCTCATGATTCCGGGCGCCGTCGTAGGTGGAGAACGTGCCGGAGTCAACGGGAGAGCGGGTCTGCATTGGTGGCAATGCCGTTTCATGGGCGAACCCGGGCGGGCGCCGGATGGCCTGGCTTCACTGCCAGCAGTTCTCGTCCATCATCCACACCACGCTGGCGTGCTCGATCTCCTCGAGGCGGCACTGGAAGAGCTTCCGCCGGGTGTCGAGGGCGGCCAGATCCAGCCGGTCACGCTTGCGGGCCGCCTTCTCCAGGCGGGCGGCCTCTTGCTGGGCCTCCTTCATCTCCCGCCAGTTCTGGATGAGCGACCGCACTTCCTTCCGCACCGAGCCGATGCTGCGCACCGACTCCGGCTCCTTCGACTCACCAAGGAACATTTCGCCCAGGGTCCCGGTCACCAGTTCGGTTCCGGGAACGGCAGGCTTCGAGCTTTCATGGGCCTTGCCCAGCGCGCTGACGACCTCGTGGGAGCGGCACAGCCGGCACCAGCGCTGCCACTCGGTGAGATCCGGGTTTCCGGACTTCCGGTAGGTCGGTAGCGCGGACCGGTCCCGGATGAAGCGCACGTCGTGATACTCCGCGTCGAACAGCTCCCGGACCTGCTCGATCCAGGCCTCCCGCTTTTGCTGCAACTGGTTCTGCCAATCGTCGATCGCCGCGCCCAGCTCCGGGTCGGTCCCGGGGGAAGCCGGTGCCTCGCCGGTCTGGCGGAGTTCCTGGTCGATCAATTCACCGGTGCGCAGGAGGCGGTGCAGGCGCACCTTTTCCCGGCGCATCACCATCTCCGCGTTGACGGATTTGGCGGCGTCCTCCCAGGCACTCTGTTGGATGCCGTGCGAAAGATCCTTGAGCTTGCTGATCGATGCAAACTGCTTGGGAAGTTGCGTTGCCGGAGCACTCAGCGACTTGAGCAGCGAGCTGGTGTCGAAGATGTCATCAAACGAGAGGGTCACCGCGTCCTTCACCTCTTCGGTGATCTCGCCCACCAGGGGCTTTTCTTCGAGCGCCTTGTCGCGGGTCCGCCGTGCATCGACGAAGGCGGGATTGCGCTCTTCCATCAGGGTCTCCGCCTCGCTCCAGCGGATCTCGACGGTTTCGAAAGGAGACTGGGCCTCCACCTCCTCGGCATAACGCCGGCCTTCGGCCACGGTGGCCTCGGCAACCGACTCGGCGACGCGCTGATGCACGCAACCACTGATCGACAGCGCCACGATCGCCGACCCTATCGACAGCCGCTTCACAACCCACTCATACGAGACGGGTGGCCGGGTCTTTCGCATCCTTTGATGGTCAGGCCCGATGGGCCCGGCACCCGAATCGGGAAGCGGGGTCGGACAGCCTATTCCGTCGGCACCGGCTCCGGAGCGTCTTTCCCCGTGAGTCTCTTGAAGACGGCTCCGGCAATCACGGTGGCACCTTCCGTATGGGTGTGGACCTTGTCGGGGATGAGTCCGTCTGTTCTGTTCGTAGTTCCCCCTTCAGGGGGTTGCATCGCACGAGCCGCACAGCCGGCACAGTAGACCTGCCAGAGGAGGAACTACGTACGCCACCGGCCCGCCGATTTGGTGGGAAGTTCACCCTTCAGGGGGTCGCACTACCCGATGGACGCCCCGCTCTCGGGGACTTCGTCCTTCGAAATTCCTTTGTGCTTGGGTGCTTTGTCATCTGTTCGGATTTCGAACTCGTGAGAAATGAACGGCTATTCGCCGGCATCCTGCAACGCATCCCACTCGGCTTGGGTGAGCACTTCCTTCTGGTATTCCATCAGGATCTTCCAGTCGCCCTCCTCCTTGAGCAGGAGGGCTTCGAAGCCGATGTACTCGGGCTTGGCCTCTCCATCCTTTTCCTGGGTGTAGCGGAACACGCCGGACTCGTGGGCGGTGGTGGCATCGCCGTAGCGGTGGGCGAAGCGGAACTCGACCGACGCCTTGATCCTGCCGGCCTTGGTGTCGTCGAACTCCTGCTTCCAGCGGGCCAGTGCCTTGGTGAGCGGATAGCTGACCTTCTTGCTGCCGGAAACCAGCACCGCCTTTTCGTGGCAGGTGGCCTTGTAGGCTTCGAAGTCGCCTTGATTGACGGCACGGGAGACTTCCGCCCAATAGGCATCGAGTTCGGCGAGGCGGGCGATCTCCGGATCCGGCAGGGGGGTCACCTTGTAGCGGCGGATCGCCACCGGACCGTGGTCACCCTGAATGGCGATCGGGCCTTTCGTGGCATCGCCCTCGAGCGGTGCCGAGCGGGTGTGGCCGCCGGTGGAGGCGTTCTCCTGGACGAGCTGCCCATTGACCGTGACCCTCTCGAAGGTCGCGTCGCGGAACTTCTTCCCATTCGCATCGAAACGAGGTGCGCGGAAAATGATCTCCATGGTCTGCCATTCTCCCGGAGCCCTGGCCGCATTGACCTTCGGCGCGATGCCGCCGAATCCCTGCTTGTCCTTCGGCAGGCTCGGATCCCACCGCTGATAGATCCCGCCGAGATCTCCGGAGCCGAATCGCTCGCGACCGAAGCTGTCGAGGATCTGGACCTCGTAGCGTCCCATCACGTAGACGCCGGCGTTCGATCCCTTGGGCACCATGAACTCGAGCTCGATCCGGACGTCGCCGAACTCCTCCTTCGTCAGCAGGTAGGGTGACTTGTCGCCGCGCTTCAGGGAATTCACCAGAATGGCGCCTTCGCCCTGCACGGTGACCTCGCACTTGCCCTCCACCGCACTGACCTGCTCGACGCCCTGCCATCCCTCCACCGGGCGGAAGGCATCGAGGGGGTTTCCGGCGAGGAGGTCTCTTGTCGGGTCCTCGGCGGAAAGCGGCAGCAGGGCTGCCATGCCCAGCGCGAGGTGAAAGCTGCGGATCAGTCCGGTGTTCATCATTCGAGGGGAGGGGAGTTACTTCTCGGTGCTCAGCTTCCAGTCATCGGTGCGGAAGAGGGAAGCAGGGAGGCCTTCGCCATTCACGAGGTTGGCACCCTCGGGATTGGAGGCCCAGGCGTAGCGGACCGCCACGGGTTTCGGGACGTCCTTGCTCGAGACGATCACCGACTCACCGTCGATCTTCGCATCGGCCCAGACCCACTTCTGGTCCTCGCCGGCAATCTCGAAGCGCTTGAGCGGGCCGCCATCGCGGCTCTTCAGGCCCTTGGCGTGGTCGAACTCGATCCGGATCTTGTCAGCGTCGATCTTGGAGCCCTTGTAGATCGGCCCCGAGATCACGATGTCGTCCTTGCCGTAGTCCTTGGCCAGCGCCCAGCGGGCGAGGCGCTCGCCGACGTCGAGCTTGTTGCGCGGGTGGATGTCGTTGGCCTCGCCGATGTCGTTGATGATGGCCATGCCGGTCTTCGGCAGGGAAAGGGTGAGGAGTTGGGCGTTCTGGAGTTCCGCCCATGCGTCGGGCACTCCCGGCTCGGTGCTGGGCTTCTTGAAGTTCGCCAGCTGGACGAAGTAGAAGGGGAGTTCCTTTTTCCAAAGACGCCGCCAGTCGAGAATGAGCTGCGGGAAGATCGTCTCGTACTGCTTGGCGCGGCTGGCATTGGATTCACCCTGGTACCAGATGGCACCGCGCATCGCGTAGCCGACCCAGGGGTGGATCATGCCGTTGTAGATGGACATCGGCTTGCTTGAATTCAGCCCGGGGTTGGTCTGCAGGCCCGGCTTGCGGGGAAGCTTCTGTTTCTGCCCGGCGGTCTTGTTGGCCTCCTTGATTTCGGCGACTTTCTTCTCCCAGGCGGCGAGGGCCTTCTTGTGGTCTTCGGCGGCCTTGTCCGCATCGAAATTCGCCATTGCCGCGTCGAGCTGCTCGACGAGGGCCCTTCCTTCCGGCTCGGTCATGAGCCCTTCGCGGCTGGTGAAGGCCTCGGATGGCTTGCCGCCCCAGGCGGTGCAGATGATGCCCACCGGCACGTTCAGCTCCCGGTGCAGCTTGAGGCCGAAGTAGTAGCCGACGGCCGAGAACCTCCCGGCATTCTCCGGGGTGGTTTCGAGCCATGAGCCGGCCACCTTGCGCTGGGGTGTCACGGCGGTCACATTCTTCGTGAGGAACATCCGGACTGCGGGGAAATCTGCGGCCGGGATGTCTTCCTTGGCCCGCGCGGTCCCGGAGAGCGTCCATTGCATGTTCGACTGTCCCGAAGCCATCCAGACCTCACCGACCAGGAGGTTTTTCACTTCGACCTTGCCGCTGGATGCGCCGGTCACCGTCATGCTCCGGGCGGTGGCGTTGGCCTCAAGCTTCTCCAGCTCGACCCTCCACTCGCCGTTCTCAGCGGCTTTCTCCGACACCTTCTGACCCCCGAATTCCACCGTGACGACCTCTCCCGGGTCGCCCCAGCCCCAGATCGGGACGGATTCGCCCTGCTGCAGGACCGCGTGATCGCTGAACATCGTCGGCAGTTCCACCGCCTTCGCTGCCAGCACCATCGCCCCGCCGAGGAGCGCCATCGTCAGACGTTTTGCCTTGAACATGGGAGCCTTACGCTGCGGGTCGCCTCTTGTTTTCAGCGGGTGGGAGCGCGCACCATCACCGGGCGGCGCTGCAAGACCCACCCCGCCGGACTCAAGATCACCCTCACCGGGAGCCGTATCCAAATGTTGAAATGCAACGCCTGACCCCAGGCACCTCTCACCGCCGCCCAGCGGAAAGTTGCCCTTGAAGTCCACGCCCAGCACATGGTTGCAGCGTTCCGGTGCTGTCAGCGTGCCGCGCTCCACGGTGAACAATCCGCCCCGCCGCTTCCGCGCCTTCACCAAACCATGGCGCTTGAGCACCTCGCCCACCGTGCTCACCGCCGGCGGCCTTTCCATTCCGTGCTTCGTCTCCAGAATCCGTCTGAGCTTCTTCGGCCCCCAGGTTGGATGCAGCCGCTTCTCGCTGACGATCAGGCGCTCCACCTCCGCATCCGTCCGGTTCGCCACACACTTCGGTGCCCGGCTACGGTCCGCCAGACCTTTGGTGCCCTCCGCACGATCCCTCGCCAGCCATTTGTGGCCTGTCTTTCGCGAGATCCCGAAGCTCGCGCACAACTCCTTCACTTCGAACTGCCCGCTCTCCGCGAGGCTCGCAAATCGTATTCTCTGTTCCATTGGTGACTCGGTTTCCCAGGGCATTCATCACCCTGATCTGTCACCCATGTCCCCGGTCAACGTGTAACCGATGTGCCCGGTTCATACCTGCCCTCCACGGGCCATCCACCCACCGTCGTACTCCGGCCCAAATCGTACGACCCCAATGGGAGAAAAAATCGATGTCAGCGTGGGAATCCGCCCGAAATCCCTACAGTCACAATTTGGAAACGGGGCACGATATCAATTTGGTGCGTAACACGGACTCAGGAAACCGAAGGAAAAAAGCGGGCCGTTCCGCCCGAAACTACCATGAACCTCGTAGATAAAGACCCTAAATGTATGTTTTTTGGGACCGGTACCATTCCAACACCCGTCCGGAGCAGGCGGGCGAGCCCGTGAGGGACTCGCTCGGCCGACTGCTCCGGCGGCGGTAACG